>JAFAZL010000478.1 GCA_019239815.1 Acidobacteriota bacterium | reverse complement strand
CTCGCTATTTTCGATCACGGCGTTGGCAATCGCGACGGTCGGAATCTACGGCGTAGTTTCGTACTCTGTCGCTCGGCGCACCAAAGAGTTTGGTTTGCGCATGGTGTTGGGCGCGCAAACCGGAGACGTTCTCGGCCTGGTGATGAAGCAGGGTGCCGGCATGGTCGTGATCGGCTTGATCGCCGGATTGGTCACCGCTTTCGCGCTGACGCGCCTCATGGCGAGCTTGCTGTTCAGCGTGGCGCCGACCGACGCGCTCACTTTCGCGAGCGTAACCGCAATCCTCGCACTCGTGGCTCTGGCGGCCTGCTACATCCCCGCCCGCCGCGCCACCGAGGTCGATCCAATGCAAACCCTCCGCTACGAATGAGCAGAGGTCCAATCGCGCTACTAAGAGTTTGAAATCGGAGCTTTGGCGCGGAAGCCCCAGAGGAGGAGGAGGGTGCAGGCGACGATGGCGAGGCCGACGCTCATGAAGCCGGCGGTGATTAGTTTTTCTTGCCACGGCAATCCTTGGCGGCCGGTAGCGGTGATCGGAGAGAGGGTGCCGGTTCCAAAAATTGCGGCGAGCACCACGAAAAACCAGTTCATGTAGGCGCCGTACAGCGCGATCCAGAATGTGGCGGATTTTAACCCGGGGGCGAGGCGAAGTTCGTTCCAGGCGGCGCCCACGGCGAGAAGAAAAATTCCGTTCATGACGCCTTCGAGATGAGCGGCGAGTCCCATGCGCACGTTTGCGAAGTGCGTTTCGGCAAATCCCGTGAAGAGTCCGAGCAGAAACAAAAACATTCCGTGCCACATCAACCGTCGATTGTTGTTTTGCATGGCGCAGATGCTCTCACCCGCGCAGCGCGAGAGTCAACGATTGGAAGCCGAAGTTTGTTGAAGCGTCGGTGCAGGCGAGGTCTAAACCCGCACCCTCTAAAAGCTGAGGATGCGGCACCCAAGAGCCGCGCGGCTGAGTGTAGCTAGCGGACGACGCCGGCTAAGGGGCTGCTGGCGGCGGCGTAGAGTCGCTTGGGCATGCGGCCAGCGAGATAGGCTTTGCGGCCGGCGCTGACGGCTTCGCGCATCGATTCGGCCATGAGTTCGGCGTCTTGCGCTTCGGCGATCGCGGTGTTCATGAGGAGGCCGTCGGCGCCGAGTTCCATCGCTTGGGCGGCATCGGATGCGGTCCCGACGCCGGCATCGACGATCATTGGCACTTCGGTGATGCGTTCACGCAAAATCCGCAGATTCGCGGGATTCTGAATGCCGAGGCCGGAGCCGATCGGAGCGGCAAGCGGCATTACGGCAGCGGCGCCGGCGTCGATCAACTTGCGGGCGGCGATCAAATCGTCGTTGGTGTACGGGAGAACGACGAAGCCTTCCTTCACAAGAACGCGTGTCGCTTCGATCAGTCCTTCTGTATCGGGAAAAAGAGTTTGCTGGTCGCCGATCACTTCGAGTTTGACCCAGTTGGAAAGGCCAACTTCCCTGCCGAGGCGCGCTGTGCGAATGGCTTCGTCGGCTGTGTAACAGGCGGCAGTGTTGGGAAGGATGAAAATCTTTTCGCGATCGATGAAATCGAGGAGAGATTCCTTGCTGCGGTCGGTGAGGTTCACGCGACGCACAGCGACGGTGACCATGTCGGCGCCAGAGGCTTTGTGAGCACGCGCCATTTCCTGAAAGCTCCGATATTTTCCGGTGCCAACGATGAGGCGGGAGCGAAACGCGCGGCCCGCGATGACGAGTTCGTCTGCCATTGTATGTCCCCAATGGAAAGTTTAAACGCGTTGCGCGCAGAGGACAAATCATGCCGGGTCCTTGGGAATCTTCACGCTCGAGTTCTTGAAAATGCTAGCTGTTGATGACGTGCTATCGGAATGAACCTAAAGCAGTAATAGCACTGCTATTCCTATCAGAACGGAACAATTTGGCCACATTCAGGCATCGGTACTGGACGAGGACGCATCGGTTCATACAGAGTATGTCTGCAGAGTATGCCTATCGGAACTTGTGCCCGATTGGACGCGACAGAAGAATTGCTGTAGTTGTATAGAGTGCCCTGCAGGGTGTCTTTCATGACATTTTTTCCTGCCTGGCACCATTGTGTTTTATGAATGGAAGAGATCCGCAATGCAATCAAGTGTTTTAAATGGAGTTATGTTCGCAGAACGTACCAACTGGAATCTTGCGCCCAATCGACTGAGCGAAGCGCTCGCGGCACATCTTGCAGCGGGCAAAAGACTTTACGATTTGAGCGCGTCGAATCCGACGGAAGTTGGATTCACGGTGAACGCTGAAGCGCTGCTGCACGCGCTGCAAAATCCGGCTGCGCTGACATATGTGCCCGATCCAAAAGGTATTGTGCGCGCACGGCAAGCGGTAGCGGAATACTACGCGGACCGCGGCGACGGAATTTCGGCAGAAAACGTAATTTTGACAGCGAGTACGAGCGAAGCGTATTCCTTCATCTTTCGCGCATTGTGCAATCCGGGTGATGAATTGTTGGTGCCGGCGCCGAGCTATCCATTATTTGGATTCCTTGCCGATCTTCACGATGTGCGGTTGGCCCACTATCCGCTGATTTACGATCACGGATGGCAGATCGACTTCCATGCGCTGGAGGGGGCGATTACGCCGCGAACACGCGGGATTATCGTTGTGAATCCGAACAATCCGACCGGGCACTATGTGAAGGCGGGGGAATTAGAGACCCTGAACGAGATTTGCAGCTCGCGTGATCTTGCGCTGATCGCCGATGAAGTGTTTCTGGACTTTGCGCACGACACGAATGGATCGCGACGCGACCTGCTGAAGGCGCCGCGCAGCCGAAACGGCAACGACAAGAAGCTGGCGTCGTTGAGCACGAACGGCGGGGCGCTGACGTTCACAGTGAGCGGGCTTTCAAAGATTTCAGGATTGCCGCAGATGAAAGCTGCATGGCTTGTCACGAGCGGACCGGATTCGCTGAAGAAGCAGGCGCTGGAGCGGATCGAAATCATCGCAGATACATATTTGTCGATGAATGCGCCGATTCAGCTAGCGCTGCCGACGTTTTTGGATCAGCGGCATTCGTTCCAGAAGCAGGTGCTGACGCGAGTAAAGAGGAATCTCGGCGAATTGGATCGACAACTGATGTTGCGCAAAACTTGCTCGCGGCTGGAGATTGAGGGTGGATGGTACGCGATCGTGCGCGTGCCGGCGACACGCACCGACGATGAACTCGCCGTGGATCTGCTGACGAAGAAGGGTATCTATGTTCATCCGGGGCATTTTTACGATTTCCCGAAGGACGGACATTTGATTGTGAGTTTGATCATGCCGGAACGGGAATTTGCAGAGGGATGCCGGCAGATGTTGGGAATGCTTTAGTTTTTTCTGATTGAACTCAATCTACCGTGCTCTAGTCGTCTGGCTGGTTCATCGAGGTTCGGCCCAGAACCGCAGATGATTCCGCTCAAACGAATTCAACGGCGCATTCTAAGTACGAACGATCCAACAACCCAAACAATTGCCCCTATTCCCGCAATAAAAAATCCAATCCTCAGGGGCACTGATCGCACTTCGGCTATAAGCGCACGGTGGCCACCTCTGCCGTGGGAAAACGTTCTTCCCGTTATGGCAGATCCAAGAGCGCTGCCGCGAGCGCCAAGCAGATTATGGCCAACCAAATAGGCACGCCGCATAGTAGCTGAAAAGGAGCTCAGCACGAGGAATTGGTGCCCCTTTTAGTGCGTTACTGAAATTTTCAATCGAGTGATGCCGGTTAGGCGATGGTGGGGTGGGGGTCGGTGACGTCGGCGTAGAGGGATTCGATGATGGCGGCGTACTTTTGTTCGACGACGCGGCGCTTTAGTTTCATGGTGAAGGTGAGGCCGCCGTTGTCGAAGGTGAAGTCGTCGGGGAGAAGAGCGAAGCGCTTGATGGTTTCCCACTGAGCGAGGTGGGTGGTGAGGCGGGCGACTTCGTCTTCGATCAACTTGCGCACAAAGGGATGGGCGACCATCTGCTGATTCGAAGTGAATGCGATTCCCTGCTCTGCCGCTTTGGCTTCGACGGTTATTGGGTTCGGCACGATGAGCGCGACTACGAATTTGCGCTGGTCGCCAACGACCATCGCGTTGACGATGTATGGACTCGTTTTGAGTGCGTTTTCGATGGGCTGGGGCGCGACGAATTTTCCGCCTGCGGTTTTTAACAAATCTTTTTTACGATCGGTGATGAAGAGATAGTTGTCGGCGTCGAGATATCCGATGTCGCCGGTGTGGAACCAGCCGTCTTCGTTGAGAACTTCGCGCGT
>JAFAZL010000468.1 GCA_019239815.1 Acidobacteriota bacterium | reverse complement strand
AAAACCAACCGCCGAGAACCAATAGTAACCGCCAGAACTTGGGTGTCGCCGGTAATACTCTTCCCACCCTTCTGCACCACTTCCTGCCGGAAAGATGTTCGCCTGCGGAATCAACTCGTACGGCGCGGCCAAGGGGAAATTTCTTTGCACGAGCCTTGTGCTTCCGTTCTGTCTTGCGAAGTCATCCATCACGCGTCCCCATACCCGCAAGAATGCCTTGTCGCCCTCGATGCCAAGGTCTTTCCGCGTCAAATCCGGCTGCGCAACGATCTCAGCCTGAACCACATACTGCAGATACTGAGAGTGCCCTCCACTTTGGAGAAGAGCCGCGAAGATTTGATACGAGTCTTGGTCGGTGTAGGCGGCGGGATGATCTGTCCCGCTTCGCGGCGACGATTGCTGTCCGTTCGCCGTAGAGGCGCGCTCCGCTAGCGCCAATGGGAAAACGCACAGGAGGATGAACATTCGGAGTGCTCTCGGCGCAGACCTGGTTAAATTCACCGGCACCGTCCTAAAGAATCGGGTAGGAACAGCTTAAGATTCAGCGATGCGCGCCAGCCTATTCGTTAGACACCGGCCTGCAATTCAACGTTCCCGAAAGCTAACGACAATTTCGATAGCGTGGTTACGCCCGAGGTCACAATAACCTTTCCTCTAATATGCGCTCACGTCATCTCGCCACATTCCTCCATCTGCGCTAACCTCGTAGGCATCGTGGCTGCTCGCCCACCATCGACGGATTCGAAGGCACATCGCAACCTCGTTCGTGCGTTGCAAAAACTTCTCGGCGACTCTGCGGTCCTTTCCCGCCCCGAAGACGTAAGCCTCTACGAGTACGACGGCTCCGTCGAAAAAGGACGCCCTGACGTAGTTGTTTTCCCGTCCACAACCGCTGAAGTCTCCCAAATCGTCCGCATCGCCGCTCAACACAACATCCCCGTCCTCGGCCGCGGCGCAGGCACCGGGCTCTCGGGCGGCGCGCTCGCCCGCTCCGGCGGACTCATGCTCGTCTTCTCCCGCATGAACCGCATCCTCGAACTCGATTTCGAAAACCAACGCGCTGTCGTTCAGCCCGGTGTCGTCAATCTCGACATCACTCGCGCCGTTGAGCACGCCGGCTTCTACTTCGCTCCCGATCCCTCAAGCCAGAAATCTTCAACCATCGGGGGCAATGTCGCCGAAAATGCCGGCGGCCCGCACACGCTCGCTAGCGGTGTCACCACAAATCATGTCACCGCTCTCGAGCTTGTTCTACCTGGCGGCGAAATCGTCCGCGTCGGCAGCAAGCAAGGCGACGCTTGCGCTTACGACTTCACCGGGCTCTTTGTCGGCTCCGAAGGCACTCTCGCCCTCGTTACCGAGATCACCGTCAAACTTTCGCGCGTGCCCGAAGCCATCAAAACGCTTCTCGCCGTATTCGAAACCGTGGACGACGCATCCGAAACCGTAGCCGACATAACCGCTCGCGGCATCACTCCCTCCGCGTGCGAAATGCTCGATGGCTGGACGCTTCGCGTCATCGAAGACTACATTCACGCCGGCTTCCCGATGGACTCTGGTGCCGTTCTGCTGCTAGAGGTCGAAGGCATGCTCGAAGCGGTCACCGCGCAATCCGCCGCCATCGCCGAAGTCTGCCGCGTCCACAAAGCGCGCGAAGTCCGCGTCGCTCGCGACGACAAAGAACGCGATCTTCTCTGGAAAGGCCGTAAGAATTCGTTCGGCGCCCTCGGCCGCATCGCATCCGGCATTTACGTGCTCGACGGCGTCATCCCCCGCTCGAAACTCCCGCAAACCCTCCGCCGCATCCAGGAAATCGGTACTCAATTCGGCTTCAACATCGGCAACGTTTTTCACGCCGGCGATGGCAATCTCCATCCCATCGTTCTCTACGATCTTCGCAACCATGAGCAATTCCAGCGCGCCATGCAGGCTTCCGCTGAAATCATCCGTTACTGCGTCGAAGTCGGCGGCAGCCTCACCGGCGAGCACGGCATCGGCATGGAAAAGAGCGAACTCATGCCTCTTCTTTTCAACGACGCCGACTTTGATTTCATGCGCCGCATCCACGACGCGTTCAATCCAAA
>JAFAZL010000367.1 GCA_019239815.1 Acidobacteriota bacterium | reverse complement strand
GCCGACGTGAAACAGACGCGAGTGATCGAGCATGAAGCGCGACCCGAAATCTACTTGCCGCTGGCCCAGCAGACCGATCCGCCGCGAGTGATGGCCTTCGTGGCGCGCAGTTCGATCGATCCGACACGGCTCGTCACGTCGATTCGTGGCGCGCTGGCCACAATCGATCCACAACAGCCCATCTATTCCATCGACACGATGGACCAAGTCGTGGCCGATTCGTTCGGGCCGAAACGACTCACACTTTTTCTGCTCACGTTTCTTGCCGGCGTCGTGCTCGTTCTTTCTTCTGTCGGCTTGTATGCGGCGCTCGCGTATTCCGTCGGGCAGCGGCGGCACGAAATCGGTATTCGCGTTGCGCTTGGCGCCGATGGCCGTGACATCAGCCGCATGATTGTGTCGCACGGGGCGCGGCTCGCTTTGCTCGGCGTGGCGCTTGGACTTGCGGCTTCGCTACTGCTTACGCGTTTGATGCAGGGACTGCTGTACGGCGTGAGCGCCGGCGATCCGCTAACACTGATCGGAGCCGCGGTGTTGCTCAGCTCCATCGCGCTCGGCGCATGTTTCGTCCCGGCGCGCCGCGCGATGCAAATCGATCCCCTGGCCGCACTGAGGCACGAATGACCTGGCCCAAGATCTTCTTCAGCCGCTTATCCGGATTCTTGGCGAACCGCAACCGCGACGAAGATCTCGAAACCGAACTGAGCGCACATCTTCAACTCCTCATCGAGGAAAACATCCGCCGCGGGATGACTCTCGAAGACGCTCGCGCAGCCGCGCACCGCGAATTCGGCGGCTTCGAGCAAACGAAAGAGGCGTATCGCGATCAGCGCAGCCTGCCGGTCTTCGAGACGATGCTCCAAGACTCTAAATTCACGTTACGCGGGTTCAAAAGAGAGCCCGTCTTCGCGCTGGTCGCGATTCTGACGCTCGCACTCGGCATTGGGGCCACGACCGCGATGTTCAGCGTCGTCGATCGCATCCTGTTTCGCAGCTTGCCGTATCCGGAAGGCGACCGGCTGGTGTCGTTTGGCGTGACCGCGCCCTTCGAACCGCGCGAATTCATGCTTGGGCCGGACTTCGTCGAATGGAGTCCGCAGGAGAAGGCGTTCGAGGGCGTGACGGCCGTCGAGCCCGGCAGCACGGATTGCGATCTTACCGAGCAGAATCCCGAGCGGCTGAACTGCGGCAAAGTGGATGCGGCTTTCCTTCTCACGTTTCGGCTAAAGCCGATCCTGGGACGAAACTTCACCGACGAAGAAGATCGACCCAACGGCCCATCCGCCGTTCTCTTGTCTTATGGCTTCTGGCGATCTCGTTTCGGCGGCGATCCAGCGGTGATCGGCCGAGACTTGTCATTGGACGGCAAGCCATCGCGAGTTATCGGCGTGTTGCCGACGGAATTTGAAATGCCGACGCTGGCGCCGGCCGACTTGGTCCTTCCGCTAAAGCTTGGTCAATCGACGGACCGCGGCCCGAATGCGCAGCAGCACATCGTTCGCGCATTCGCTCGGCTCAAGGCCGGCGTCAGCGCGATTCAGGCGACTGCCATGCTGCAACCGCTGTTCGACGCTTCGCTGAACTTTGTTCCGCCGCAATTTCGCAACGAAGTTTCGCTACGGGTGCGCGGCCTGCGCGATCGACAAATGGGAGATGCGAAAGCGGCGTCGTGGATACTTCTGTGCGCGGTGTTCGCGGTGCTGCTCGTGGCATGCACCAACGTTGCAAATTTGATTGTGGCGCGGGCCACGTCCAGGCAACGCGAACTCGCCGTGCGCACGGCGTTGGGAGCTACGCGCGCCCGTCTGGTTCGCCAGACGATGACGGAGAGCTGCATTCTCGGCGTGCTGGGAGGAGTCGCCGGATGCTGCGTCGCGTATCTTTTGCTTCGTTTGTTTGTGTCGATCGCGCCGGGCGGAATACCGCACTTGCGGCAAGCGTCGCTGGACCCCCGAGCAATCCTGTTTACACTTGGCGTAGCGGTGATTTCGACGATTTTCTTCGGGCTGGCACCGGCCTTCCAGCAGACCGC
>JAFAZL010000330.1 GCA_019239815.1 Acidobacteriota bacterium | reverse complement strand
TATCAGAACCTGATCTATTCGAAGGGAGGCTACGTGCTGCAGATGCTGCGCATGCAGCTTCTCAACCCGCGGGAAACCGATCCCGATCGCGCGTTCAAGGAAATGATGCAGGACTACTGCAAGACGTTCGACAACAAAGCCGCTTCAACCGAAGATTTCAAATCCATCGTGGAAAAACACATGACGCACGCGATGGACCTCGACGGCGACAAGAAGATGGATTGGTTCTTCAACCAATACGTCTACGGCACCGGCATCCCGCAATATTATTTGCACGTCACCACGGACGCCCTGCCGGATGGCAAGACGCACATCAAGGGACAACTTGTTCGCACAGGCGTGCCGGAAACCTGGAAAGACGACGTGCCGATGTACGCGCACATCGGCGACAAAACCATCCGAATAGGCTCACTCTTTGCCACCCATTCGACTGAACCCATCGAAGGGACCATTCCCGGCAAGATCGATCGCATCAGCATCAACGATCATGAAGACTTGCTGGCCGACGTCCACCAATAACCCCGCTTTTGTTTACTGAGCGACTTCGTCCGTTACTTCGCCGCATTGAGTGGCGGAGCCGGCAGCAACGGCAATCTCTTCGGCTCACCGCGCGCGCCGCGCACTTCAACCTCTTCAAACAGCAGCGACGGCGCCACCATCGATGCCGGCAGCCCGCCATTCGCCGCGCCGAACGCGCCCAGCGCCGTGCCGGAGAAGCCAGCCACCTGGCTCTGCATGTAGTTGTAAACGTAGTCGTCGTTGCCGATGCCCGCGAGGTTACGCAGCGAACGGGTGTTCACGCCAATGATTCGCGCACCGCGAATCATCTCCTCGCGCCCGTCTTCGGGATAAACCTTGTACACGAGCAGCGGCAAACGATCGCCCGTTCCCGCGCCTCCGCCGTAGCTCGCGAGCAGCTCGGAGAAATCCTCCTGATGCAGTAAGCTCAGCGATGGATTGTCCATCTCTCGCACGATGATGCAATACGGCAGCTTCTCCGCTTTGCATTCGTCGATAAATTTCTTCTTCAAGTCCGCCGAAGGCATCGTCTCCGTCGACTTAAAGAACAAATTACTCATCGTCGGCTTCGCGTCGGCCAGCAGCGCCGATCGTCCGTGACCGTTCGACTGATTCGAATCGTTGCCCGGCCGCCGCGACATCAGCATCTCTTTCAGCGTGCCGTTCTCAACGACGTCAACCTTCTCCGCCTTCACGCCTTCGTCATCGACCGAGTAGCCGCCGATGAGCGGCGTGCCCTTGTAGTCCTTCGCGCCGGGATCATCGACCAGGCTCACGCTCGTCGGCAAGACGCGCGCGCCGATGCGCCCAGTCCAATCGCTTTTTCCGCCGAGATTCCCGAGCATCTGCTCGAAAATCGGCTGGAACGAAATTGGTGGCCTTGCGCCGTTGATCGCCGGGCCAAAAATCTGCGCCAGCAGCGGGGCCGCAGCCCGCGCTTCGAACAGCACCGGACCGGTGTAGTCCTGCGCGACCGAACCCGCGCGCAGCGCCATCAACTCGCTGCCCGTCACGTTTAGTCCCTTGCGAACTGCATCGACATTCGGCAAATCCGCCGGCTTTTGCGCGTATGTCGCGAAGAGATGGTTCAGCGGCATGCCATCTTTCGCGAGCGTGTTCATGCCCGACTCGATGGCCGCGAACGAACGATTCGTCCGGATTTCCGTACCTTCACTGGTCATCAGATATTCGGTCGCATATACGAGGTAGTACGTCACGCGCGATTCATAAATCTCAGGAAATTGACGGAGCGTCGCTGAAGCCTGCCGCGCTTCTTCGTCCCAATTCCTGCTCGTCCAGTCGGGTGTCACCAGAGGCTCGACAATCTTTACTGGCTGCGCCTTCGAAAAATCGTCGATGTCCGATTGCCGCGCCAGGCTGCTCAGGTATGCCTGCTTGCGCGAATACGTCTCGACAGCTTCCTTAAACGCTTGGTCCGTCGCAATCCACAAATCCTGCCGAAGCGAATCGTAGTCGCGATCGATGCCGACCGAACCCGTCGAGCCGATGAACCCGCGGAAACCTTCGTCGCCGATAAAATTCGAGCTGTCGAGCTTGTAGTTGCCGACGCGCGCCTCGACGTCCATGAACCGGTTGCGCGTACGGTTGCTGCTCAGCAGCGTGCCGAACTGCGCCACGACCTCCCTCACGTCCAAATCGAGCAACCGGTACTCGACGTAGTAGGGCTTTACCGGCTGATTGGTGCCGGGAATATTCAGCTCGAGCCGCGTCTTCGAACGCGCCATTTCATCGCGCATCGCGCGCAGCGTGTGATCTTTGTCCTGCGGATCCTGCGCTTGCGCGCGAACCGGAGCGAACCAGCTCATTGCCGCGGTGACGATCGCAATTCCCACCCAAATCGGTCGGCGATTCACTGTGCACCTCCCGACTTCGCCGCGTCTTGCGCGGGCGAAGGCAGAATCGGCGGCCGATCGGTCGAGGTCTCTTTCTTCTGCACTTCCAGCTCGCTGGTCAAAATCGCCGGCGCCGCGGCCGAAACCGGTACCGAACCCGATTCCGCACCACAATAACCGTTGAACACTTCCTGTTTGTCGCCGGTCGCCACGATCTTCGTTAGCGAAGCCAGGGGCGTGCCCACGATATCTACGCCGCGCACCAATTCATCCGGACGCCCGTCGGCAAACACTTTGTAAACAACTAACGGCTGAACCTGGAACGCCTGCGGCTGCCCGCGACCCGTGAACGTAAATCCACCGGCGATGTCGTCGATCAGCAGCCCATAAGGCTTCTGCTGCTGCTTGATCAACTCGATCAGCTTCGCGCGCAGTTGCGCATCCGTCAGCGTCTTGCTGCTCTCGACGATCAGATTCCCCTGTCGGGACACCGGCGAAGCGCCAAGCTGCCGCCGCCCATGTCCATTTGAATGCGGGAAGCCAACAAGCGGGGAGCGCGACATCTCAAAATTTTTCAGCACGCCGTGATCGACCATCAGCACACGATGCGCTTTCACGCCCTCATCGTCATATTCATAAAATCCGAGCAAATCTTCCTTGCCCAATCTCGGCATCGTCGGATCGTCGATGATCGTCAAAAAGTCCGGCAGGATCTGCTGATCCACCTTCTTCGCGAACGTCTGCCCTTCCGACGAATCCTTCTGCCGGTGTCCTTCTGCACGATGACCAAACACTTCGTGGAAGAAAACTGCGGTGGCGCGTCCGGTCAGCAATGCAGGCGTTACCGACGGCTCGTTCAACGGAGCCGCAACCAATCCTTCCAATTCTTTGCGCAACGTCGTACCCGCCGCGAGCACCGCTTTGTCATCTGGAGCGTCCGACGGATTCACCCAATCAAAGTTGTAGTAGCGCTCGAGATCCATCCCATCCGGTGCCTTGCCCTGAATGAAAAGCTCCAGCCGGTAGCGAATCTGTCCGTACTGCAGCTGTGTGCCTTCGCTCGTAATCTGGTACGCGTTCTGCGCCTGTGCGGTGAAAGTGACGATCGAATTGATCACCGCCGGCGACGAACGAAACTCCTTCG
>JAFAZL010000286.1 GCA_019239815.1 Acidobacteriota bacterium | reverse complement strand
TTATTCCGAAACTCCCGGGCGATGTCTCTATCTTCCACGAAGGCGACTACGAGCGGCGGCTGATCAAGGAAGCGCAGCAACGTCTCGACGATCTTGCGGCAAAGCTGAAGGAACAAGGCATCACCGCACGGACCTCTGTTGGACTGGCGAACGACGCCGCCATGGAAATTCTCCGCGCTGCCGAGCACGAACACGCCGACCTGATTGTGATCGCCACGCACGGCATGACCGGATGGAGACGCCTCGCTTTTGGTTCGGTTACCGATAAGGTCGTGCGTACCGCCGAATGCCCTGTGCTGGTCCTGCGCAAGAGTGCTTCGTCCAACGCCGGCGACACCGAAGAAAAATCAGCTTCCGCCGCCGCTTAAAATTTCCGCGGATAGCGCTTGGCGATCACGACGCATTCGCCAACAGGCGAGCGACATGGCGGGCGATCTGTCCATCTTCGTCGGTTGCGATCACCTTGACGGATACTGCGCCGTTGGAGTGACTGGTGATCGGCGCGCCCTTCTTATTTTGGTCTTCGTCGATTTGCACTCCAAAGATCTTCATCCCACCGTAAATCTTGGCGCGAACTTCGGCGTCGTGTTCGCCGATGCCGCCGGTGAAGATGAGCGCGTCGAGATTGCCCATCATGGCCGCGAAACCGCCGATGGCCTTGGCTGCAACGCGCGCGAACATTTCGATTGCGAGCCCCGCTTGCGAGTCGCCGTTGTCGGCCGCTTCGTGGAGCTTGCGCATGTCGGATGCGGTGCCAGAAATTCCGAGCAGGCCCGATTCTTTATCGAGCAGCTTCGCAAGAGCCTTGACGTCGGTCCCGGTATTGAGAAGGTGCAGCAGCACGCCGGGATCGAGATCGCCGGGACGCGTGCCCATGATGATGCCGCCCGTCGGTGTGAGTCCCATGGTAGTGTCGACGGATTTGCCATCGACGACGGCTGTGATACTGGCGCCGTTCCCCAGATGAGCGATGATGAGATGTTTCGGCAAACGATCGCGCAATGCGTGAACGATCGATTCGCAGGACAGGCCATGGAAGCCGTATTTGCGGATGCCGGCGTCCCAATATTTTTTCGGCAACGGGAGTCGCGCAGCGGCTTCTGGCATCGTGGTGTGAAACGCGGTGTCGAAGCAGGCGAATTGCGGCACGCCCGGATAAAGCTTTTCGACTTCACGAATGAGCGCAATCGCAGCCGGGACATGGAGCGGCGCAAAATGCGCGGCTCCTTCGAGCGTTTGTAAAACTTGCGGCGTTATACGTTGATGCGTGGTCAAGGATGGGCCGCCGTGGACAACGCGGTGGCCGATGCCTGCGAGTTTCGGGAGTTTCAGCTTCGATAGTTTTTCAGCGACAGTCTTTGCGGCGTCGGATTGTTGCGCGAAGTTGCGCGATTCCTCTTCGAGCGCTTTCCCTTCCGCATTTTTGAGCCAAAGTTTTCCTTTGTCAGCACCAATACCTTCGACTTCGCCACGATAGATCGGCCTTGGCTCTCCGTCAGCGCCGGAATACACGCCGAACTTGAGCGACGAAGAACCACTATTGAGCACGAGGATGACGTGGTCGGGCATTCGTTTTTTGAATTATGGCGCGCCGATTTTAAGCCGGGCTTGCCTTAGGCGCGCTGGAGTTTCGGTGCGGCGGGCGACCAGCGCCATTCGGCTACTTCGGGCATGTCTTCGCCGTGTTCGGAAACGTAGAGTTTATGGCGCTGCATCGCCTCGGTGAAACGCTGCGTGGCTTTGTCGGCGATATTCTTCAGACGCGGAACGCGATTGATCACGTCGAGCGCAAGCCGGAAGCGATCCATTCGATTCAGCACAACCATGTCGAATGGCGTGGTGGTGGTGCCTTCTTCGACGTAGCCGCGCACATGAATGTTGTTGTGATTGCGGCGGCGATACGTGAGCTGGTGAATGAGCAAGGGGTAGCCATGAAACGCGAAGATCACAGGTTTGTCGGTGGTGAAAAGCGCGTCGAAGTCTTCATCGGCGAGGCCGTGGGGATGCTCGCTGAGCGGCTGGAGCGTCATGAGATCGACGACATTGACGACACGAATGCGGAGATCGGGGAGTTCCTCGCGCAGCAGCGAAACCGCTGCGAGAATTTCAAGCGTCGGCACGTCTCCGGCGCAAGCCATCACAACCTCGGGATTTTCGGGTTCGTTGCCGGCCCAATCCCATGCGCCGAGTCCCACTGTGCAATGCGCGACGGCGGCGTCCATATCGAGCCAGTTCGGCGCGGGCTGCTTGCCGGCGACGATGAGATTTACATAGTTGCGGCTGCGCAGGCAGTGGTCGGCAACGGAGAGGAGGCAGTTCGTGTCGGGCGGGAGGTAGATGCGGACGATGTCAGCCTTTTTGTTGGCGACATGATCGATGAAGCCGGGATCCTGGTGCGAGAAGCCGTTGCGATCCTGGCGCCACACATGCGACGTGAGCAGATAGTTGAGCGAGGCAATCGGCTTGCGCCATGGAATCGTGCGCGTGGTTTTCAACCATTTGGCATGCTGGTTAAACATCGAGTCGACAATGTGAATGAAAGCCTCGTAGCAAGAGAAGAAACCGTGGCGGCCGGTGAGCAGGTAGCCCTCGAGCCACCCCTGGCACATGTGCTCGCTGAGGATTTCCATTACGCGGCCGTCGAGCGCGAGATTTTCGTCGACCGGCAGCGTTTCGGATTCCCAGGTTTTCTTGCTGACGGCGTAGATCGCGTCGAGCCGGTTGGAAGCGTTTTCGTCGGGGCCGAAGACGCGGAAATTTTTTGAGTCGAGATTGCATTTCATCACGTCGCGCAGATACTTGCCGAGGACGCGCGTCGCTTCGGTCATCGGCTCACCCGGCTGCTTTATTTCGACGGCGAAGTCGCGGAAGTTGGGCAGGCGCAGCGGCTGCATGAGCAGACCGCCGTTGGCGTGGGGATTCATGCCCATGCGGCGTCGGCCTTTCGGCGGAAGGTCGGCGAGTTCGGGGACAAGCGCACCGTTCTTGTCGAAGAGTTCTTCGGGTTTGTAGCTGCGCATCCAGTCTTCGAGAATTTTTATGTGGCCGGGCTTTTCGTGCAGTTCGGCGAAGGGGACTTGGTGGGATCGCCAGGTGCCTTCGACAGGTTTTCCATCGACGACCTTTGGACCGGTCCAGCCTTTCGGAGTTTTGAGAATCAGCATCGGCCAGCGGGGGCGTTCTTTGTTGCCATCCTGGCGCGCGGATTTCTGGATCGCGGCGATCTCGTCGAGCATTTTGTCGAGCACTTTGGCCATCGCCGGGTGCATGACATTGGGGTCGTCGCCTTCGAGAAAGTGCGGGTTGTAGCCGTAGCCGCGGAAGAGATCGAGAAGTTCGTCTTGCGGGATGCGCGCGAGCACAGTGGGATTGGCGATTTTGTAGCCGTTGAGATGGAGGATGGGGAGAACGGCGCCATCCCGCTTGGCATTTAGAAATTTATTAGAGTGCCAGCTTGTGGCGCACGGACCGGTCTCGGCTTCGCCGTCGCCAACGATACAAGTGACGACGAGATCGGGATTGTCGTAAGCGGCGCCGAAAGCGTGGAGCATCGAATATCCGAGTTCGCCGCCTTCGTGGATGGAGCCGGGAGTTTCGGGCGCGACGTGGCTGGGAATTCCGTATGGCCAAGAGAACTGGCGGAAGAGACGCTTGATGCCGTCGGAATTTCGTTCGATGTACGGATACAGCTCGGTGTAGGAGCCTTCGAGATAGGTGTGCGCGACGATGCCCGGTCCGCCGTGGCCGGGACCGATGATGTACATCATGTTGATGTCGCGCTCTTTGATGACGCGGTTGAGATGGGTGTAGATGAAATTGAGGCCGGAGGTGGTACCCCAATGGCCGAGGAGACGAGGCTTTACATCGTCGAGCGTGAGCGGGCGCTCGAGCAGCGGATTATCTTTGAGATAGATCTGGCCGACGGTGAGGTAATTGGCGGCGCGCCAGTACGCGTGCATTTTGCGGATTTCATCATGGCTCAAAACGGGCATAGATCATGCCTCCCCAGGTAATCGGAAGAAGTATGCACTTGTGATGCCGAAGGCGGAGTGACGGCTTTGTGAAAAGTCGGGATGCCGGCACGCTCCGATCGATGGAGCAGCAAAGCAGTTCGTTGACCGTAGTCGAAGTTTCGCCTGGAATTCGCTTTTGAGGGTATACCCCCGGTGTTTTCCGAAGAGTGCGCATGTCGTTTGAAATGTTGAGGATCGAGACCTATGAATTTCGGGAGTGTGGAAGGCGCGGAGAACGCAGGAGATAGAAAGATGCGAAGTGTGGCGCAAATTGCAGAATTCTGATTTTTGCCTGGAGGTTCGAACAAGAAGGAGAGTTTTCACAGAGCAAGATAGCATGGTTTTATTGAAATGTCAATAGGTATTCAGTGGTATTCATTCGAATGTCCGTTCGAATTGGCACCTGGTCTTTGGCGGCGGCGTTTCGCCCGTTCGAATCGTCCAAGACCTACCAGGAAAAGATGGCATGGCGGCGCGATTGCGACTGTGACGAGGGTCACATGCAGGAACGATGATGGATCGACGCAGACGTAACTACGCGCCGATGAGTTCTTCGAGGGCTTTTTTGTTGGTTAAGGTGAGGCTTGAGCCGTGGAGTTCGATAAGTCGCTTGCGTTTGAAGCCGGTAATGAGCCGGGAGACGGTTTCCCGGGAGGTGCCGATCATCGCGGCTATCTCTTCCTGCGTGAGTGTGAGGGTACGGCGGTCGTGTGCCGGATCGGTGGCTCCCTTCGTGGGTTTCAGATCGAGAAGAAAGCGGGCGAATTTCTCAACGGAGCTGGAGGCGAGGCCGAGATAGCGAATCTCCTGGCAGGTGGCGTAATAGATGTGGCCGAGCATTTCGGCGACTTTGAGCGCGGCCTCGCCATGCTGGCGCAGGAAGCCGAGAAAAGTGTCGCGGCGGATGAAATTGGCCTGGGTGGGCTCGAGCGCTTCGGCGGTGACTTCGAAAGGCTTGTCGGAAAGCGTGCTGGGAAGGCCGATGATTTCTCCGGCGTCAGCGATGCGAAAAATGACGGATTTGCCATTGGCGGCTGCGCCATATAGCTTTACGCGCCCCGTACAGAGGATGAACACGCCGCGAGGTTCCTGGCCTTCCACGAAGAGAATCGCGCCTTTTGGATAGGTGGCAGAGGACGAGATAGCGTCGAGACCTGCTAAAGCGTCCTTGGGAAGGTTGCAGAAGACGCGGTCCTTCAAGAGAGGACAGGCGATGCAGTCCTCAATGACGTCCATGCCATAAGGTGTCTTCATAACGCCATAACGTCCTCGAACGCCCGACCTTAGGCGACATTATACGCCGGTAAAAGGGGGCAGGGTGTGACGAGGAGCACATGGAATTGCGACCCAGGTCACGGCATACGCCGGTGAGCGGGTCTAATGTGCGATGAGGGAGGTGCATCATGGTTGGTATACAAGAGAGGAAGCTTTCGCGAAAGGCGGATGGGGCGCGAGCAAAGTTTCAGAACATATTGCTGGCGACGGACTTCTCTGGATCGGCAAACACGGCTGTAGCTTATGCGGCGGGATTGGCCCGAAGCTTCGGCGCGAAGCTGTACGCGATGCACGTGCAGGAACCGATCAACTATGCGCTCCCCGTGCAGGAGTGGCAAAGCCTGGAGCTGACGAGAGAGCTGGAAATCGACTTTCTGTTCGAAGCGGTTCGGCGCGAATCCCCGGAGATTACGCCGCACATCGTTCTGGGAGAAGGTACGGTGTGGCGCGCCGTCGAAGACGCGGTGACGAAATACGAAATCGACCTGGTGGTGGTGGGAACACGCGGACGAACGGGAATTGGGAAGGCGCTGTTAGGGTCAGTGGCGGAAGAGATCATGAGACACGCCAGCTGCCCGGTGCTGACGGTCGGCCCGCGCGTGTGTCAGGCGAAAGGCCGCCGCGGAAAAATGGCTTCGATCCTGTTCGCGACAGACTTCGGCGCGGCATCGCTGGAAGCCGCTCGGATCGCAATTTCGTTGGCGGAAGAGAATGAGGCGAGATTGACACTGCTGCACGTGATCGACAACCGCAAAGCCCATGAAATGCGCATGCCCGGAGATGCCGACGACTCTTGCGAGAGACAGCTGAGGGCGCTGGTATCGGACGAAGCAGCGATGTGGTGCGAACCGCACTACATTGTGCAGCACGGCTGGCCGGCGGAGAAAATCCTCGAAGAAGCGGATGCGCGCGAAGCCGACTTGATCGTGCTTGGAGTACACAATTCGAAAGGCGTGCCGGGAGCGGCATCGCACTTGCCGATGGCAACCGTGCACAACGTGATCGCGCACGCGACGGCACCCGTGTTGACGGTGCGCACCGATCGTTTGCAGTAATCATCTGCGGCAGACATTCGCAAGCGAGCGGATTTTTCGCGGAGCGAGTCACAAGCGGCGCCGGGAGTCTCGTATCTGACAGGGCCCCTCCCTCAAGAGACTTCCCGGCGCGTTTGTGTTTTCCAAGCAGGAATGGCACGGCGTGCCGCGGCCCACAACCACAACACAATTAGAGTTTTACTTCGCTGATCTGGAATTGCGGCCGGAGATCGGTGTAGTTCGGGATGTCGGCAAGAACCTCTGCCGCGTGCGGGCCCCACGCTTCGATGAAGGCGGAAACGGAATCGAAATACATGTGACCCATTGCGATATAGAGCGGCGAGGAGCCGCGGGTGCCACCGGAGAGCCCTAGTTCGACGGCGGCGTTCTTCACGGCGGCGCCAAGAAGACGGCGGACGAGCGGGATGTGGCGGTCACAGTAGTAGGTCATGTCGAAGCGGGTATTGGGTTGATATGGGTAGAAGACACTGACCTTGATCATTTTTGCCTCCAGGAACCTAGGTCGTCAGTGCGATCGTGGCCACAATTCCTCTAAACCCGTACCCTTCTGAAATCTGAAGGGTGCGGCATATAAAACCCTTGCGAGCGCAGCGAATCACTAGACGCGGTACATGGTGATACCGCTCATTAATTTGGGGAAGAAATCCGTGGATTTTTGGGGCATGACTTCGCCGCTCGTCGCAATGTTCCAGGTTTGATCGACGGTGCAGGCGTTGAGGAGGAAGGCGACCTGGGCGGCACGGCGGTCGACGGCATCGAGCGCGGCGGAGGCCTCGCGCTCGTAGGTGAGGTTTTTTTCCGCGGTGGCGGCGGCCAGGGTTACCCCCAGCGCAGGTTCGAGGATGCCGTCGTGGAGCAAAACGACGTCGAGTTCGCGCTGCAGCGGGGAGACGTTGGGGAGAAGCTGCGCGAGATTGGCGCCCGGGCGAAGAGTGAGGACGTAATAGGCGCCCGCTTTTTCGGGCGCGGGATAGACGCCGATGGCGCGAGAGGCGCGCGCCTCGACCAGGCGACGCAAAAACTTATCGCGCATCGCGGATTTTTCGGCGTCGTTTGAAAATGCAAAAACTTCGGCGGCGAACCAGGGTTCGAGGTAGCGGCGGACGGTGGCCCAGGAGAAGTCGGGGATATTTGCGACGACGCGGTGGGTCGGGAGAATGGTCAAACCCTCGCTGCGGGTGTTGACGAAG
>JAFAZL010000285.1 GCA_019239815.1 Acidobacteriota bacterium | reverse complement strand
CCACCTGCCTACATCCGTCCCGTCGGAGAAACCCAAGCAGCCGCACTCCTCTCCGTCTCCGACTTTGCCGCCGCGAAAGCCGCCTACCAGCAGGCCCTCACCGAACGCCCCAACTCCGGCTTCCCGCTCTACGGCCTCGCCCTGACCGAAGAAAAATCCGGCGACACCACCGCCGCCTCCGCCGCCTACTCGACTTTCCTTAAATCGTGGCAATACGCCGACCCATCGCTGCCCCAGCTAACCCACGCCAAAACATTCGTCGATTCCCATACCGTAGGAAGTAGCGCTAAATGAGAGACTTTCATAAACTGACAGGTAATGACAGTCGTGATACCATAGAACACATGAAATCAATGACCTCCCTGAACATTTCTCTGCCTGAAACCCTGAAGAAATTTGTCGAAGATCAGACTGAGCAAGGCGGATACAGCACGCCCAGCGAATACGTCCGTCAATTGTTGCGAGAAGACCAAAAGCGCCGGGCCGAGGAGAACCTGGAAGCTCTGTTGCTCGCAGGACTCAAAACCGGGAAACCGGTCGAAGCCACCGAAGAATATTGGGAGAAACTCCGTCAACGGGCCCTGGGTCGGCAAATGAAGCATCCGAGAAGATAAATTGAAGCGTGTTGTTGTTCACGAACTCGCAACGCAGGACCAACAGGAGACGATCGACTTCTATAGGAATCGCAAAGGACCTGATCTCGCCACTAGCTATGCGCGAGCAGTACGGCAAGTGGTCTTGTTGATCGCCGACAAGCCGAATATCGGCAGCCCGCGTAGTAGATTTCGGGCTAAGGAGCTTCAGGGCGTCCGTTGGATCCCTCTTGCATCGCCGTTCCAAAAGCATCTGGTCTTTTATCGTATCGGTCGCGAAACAATCGAGATTGTTCGAGTGCTGCATGCGAGCCGGAATATCGAAGAGGTCTTGGAAAGCGACTTGTAAATTCGCCGACTTGAGCTACTTCGAGTCGGCGAGAGCGACGTAGGCTCCGAGCCCAATCATGCCGATGCCGGACGCCACGCGCTGGCGGCTGCGAAACGTCGGACTATTCTTCAGCTTCCGCTCCAGCGGCGCCGCAGCCAGCACGACCGCAAGATCCGCCGTCGTATTGAGAATCACTGACGTCGCACCAAGCACGATGAATAGCAAAAATACATGGCCGGCGTGCGGCGCAATGAATTGCGGAATGAACGAAAGGAAAAACAGCGCCGTCTTCGGATTCAGCGCTTCAGTCAAAATCCCCTGACCGAACGCATTCTTTGACGACGGCGAAACCGCAACATTGAGTTCCGCGTTTCGCGTCCGAATCATCTTCACGCCGAGAAAAACAAGATACGCCGCGCCGGCGTACTTCACTGTGTGAAACGCAACCGCCGACGCTGCCAAAATCGCGGAGATACCCAGCGCTGCTGCGACGACGTGAAACAATCCACCCACAAAAGTGCCGAGCGACGATTCGATACCTTCGCGCTTGCCGCCCGCGAGGCTCCGCGCCAGTACATAAAAAATACCTGGCCCCGGCGTAATCGCCAGCAACAGCGCCGCCATGAAGAAAAGCAGAAAACGATCCGAATCCACCATGCCCAGATTCTAAGCGCGCCCCTCGCTCCCGGCAATGTCGCGAGTGGTTTCTTTCGTCGCCCGTTTTTTCCGAAGCCTCACAACGCGCGGATGGAACACGCGCCGGAAATGCACTTTAACGCAGTAACTCTCAGCGCCACGCGGCAACGCTCGCGTATCGACGCGCGGACTCGATTTGGACTAGCATTACGTGCCGCGCAACTCGTGCAGGGTAGACACGGTTTGCGTTGCAGCCCAGTAAAGACAGGTCCTGGCAGGGATGCCACGCAGTTGGCAGATCTCTGTCGCTATCAAGAAATTTCACAAGGTGTTTTCGCATTTCGAGCCGGTCTGAAATTTTCTGCGCGATTTTTTTGTGTTGCCGGGAGGCGTGAGAAATGGAAGAGCAGCTAAGCCTGGAATTTTTGCGCGTCGTCGAAAACGGCGCGATCGCGGCCGCGCGCACGATGGGCTTCGGCGATCGCCACAAAGCCGATGAAGTTGCGGTCGAAGCCATGCGCAAAACGATGGACGCCGTGCAGATGGACGGCACCATCGTAATCGGCGAAGGCGAACGCGACGAAGCTCCGATGCTGTACATCGGCGAAAAAGTCGGCCTCGCGACGCACGCGCCGAAAGCGCTCTTTCCTGAAGTCGATATCGCCGTCGATCCGCTCGAAGGCACTAATCTCTGCGCGACCGGTGCCGGCGGCGCGATCGCTGTTCTCGCTGCGAGCGAAAAAGGCGGCTTGCTGCATGCGCCCGACATTTACATGGAAAAAATGGTCGTCGGCCCGAGCTGCAAAGGCGCCGTCGATCTGGATGCGCCGGTTGCTGACAATCTGAAATCGATCGCAAAGCGGCTCGATCGTGACGTCGAAGATTTGACGATTATTGTTCTCGATCGTCCTCGCCACGAAAAATTGATCGGCGATATTCGCAAAGCCGGCGCCCGTATTCGCCTCATCGGAGACGGCGACTTGTCGGCCGGAATTTCCGCCGCCGTTGTCGGCACGAGCATACATGCGGTGATGGGAATCGGCGGTGCGCCCGAAGGCGTGATCACAGCGGCGGCCTTGCGGTGCCTTAACGGACAAATCCTTGCGCGGCTCGTGGTGAGCAAACCGCAGGACGCCGAGCGGCTCGAACGCATGGGCGTCAAAGATCCGAAGCGGATTTACGACACGGAAGATTTGGCGCCTGGGAAGAAAATCATCTTCGCCTGTTGCGGCGTCACCGACGGCAACCTGCTTAAAGGCGTGCGATTCTTCGGCGAAGGAATTCGCACGATGTCGATGATTCTTACACTCGACGATCGTCAGGTCCGATTCATCGATTCGGTCCACCTAGAAAAGCGCCCCGACGTGCGCGTCCGCTTCTCGTGAGTTGTCGCGAAGACCGTGGAAACGCGCGAAAGCGATAACGCCTACGTAATCTGCCCTAGCAGTAACTGAAGCTTCGACAGCAGCTGCGTCTCCAGCACGGCGATTTCGCTAAGGTTTTCGCACGCTTCGGATGCCTAGCAAGAAAACCAAAAGCCACTGACCTCATTCTGGCAGGGAGACCAGTAGCCACTTCCGCAGGCATTCTCTACCCTCGCCTTACCCAAGCAGTACCGCCCAATCCTTATTGAAGTTCAACCGCAAGCCTGAGCGCCAGCATTTCCGTTGCTGCCGGCTTGCGGCTGAGTGTCTTCATCGAGGTCCAACGGGGGCATGGACGTGAAACGAAACTGGAGCGTACCTGCAGTACTCCTCGCATTGTGGCTGAGCGGTTGCGCCGGCCTCGGCTCGCCGCACGGCGGCGGCACAACTCCGACGTCACCCGACACCGGCAGTGCGAGCGTGACCGTGACGCCAGCGACCGCCACGATCCGAGCGGGAGCGACCGAGGCCTTCGCTGCGACTGTGAGCGGCTCGACGAATACCAGCGTGAATTGGTCGGTGAATTCTGTCGCCGGTGGAAACGCAACGGTCGGTACGATCGACGCAAGCGGAATGTACACAGCGCCGGCGAGTTTGCCGACGCCGAACACGGTGACGGTCACCGCGACGAGCGCCGCCGATGCAACGAAAAACGCAAACAGCGCTGTGACGCTGCAGAACCCAGTTCCGGTCCTGAATTCCGTCGCGCCTACCACGATTGCCGCGGGAAGTTTTTCACTGACGCTGACGGGCAGCGGCTTCGTGAAAAACTCGACGGTAACATTCGGCGGCCAATCGCTGACGACAACTTATGTGTCGGCGACGGAGCTGCAAGCATCGGGAACCGCAACGACCGCGCAGATCGGCACGGTCAATATCGTGGTGCAGAATCCAGATCCCGGTGCGGCGTCGTCGGCGACGCTGACGGCTAGCGTCGTTTCGGCTGCACAGCCGGTCTCGCAAGTGGCGGCCGTGCGCTTCCTGGAACAATCGACATTCGGACCGACGCCGTCGCTGGTGAACCAGGTCGCGCAGAACGGTTTCGATCAATTTCTGGAAATACAATTCGCTGCACCAGCCTCCACGTATCCCGCACCGCTACCTGCCGACACCGGCGTGGCGAAAGTACAGAATCAATTTTTCATCAACGCTGTAAACGACAGCGACCAGCTTCGCCAGCGCGTCGCGTTCGCGCTGAACGAACTCTGGGTGGTTTCGCAGAACAAAGTGTCCGACCCAACCGGTTACACAAACTACATGACAGCGCTGACCAACGATGCGCTCGGCAACTACTACAGCGTGATGAAGGATGTGACCTTGACGCCGGCGATGGGCCACTTCCTGGACATGGTGAACAACGACAAGCCCGCTGCCGGACAACACGCGAACGAAAACTACGCGCGCGAATTGATGCAGCTGTTCACACTCGGACTGAGCCAACTCAATCCGGACGGAACGGCGCAAGTCGATGGCAGCGGAAATCCGGTGCCGACGTACACGCAGAACGACGTGATGGCGTTGGGGCGCTCATTGACGGGATGGACGTATCCGACCGAACCAGGGCAGTCGCTGGCACGTCACAACCCGAGCTTTTACGGCGGGAATATGGTGCCGTTCGAATCGAATCATGACGGCGGCTCGAAAACACTGTTGGGGCAGTCAATTCCAGCAGGGCAGAGTGCCGAGCAAGAACTGGATACGGCGCTGACGATTATTTTCAATCACCCGAATCTGCCGCCGTTCGTGGCACAGCAACTGATCGAGAAGCTGGTGACGAGCAATCCGAGTCCGGCTTACGTGTCGCGCGTTGCGTCCGCGTTTTCGAGCGGGAAGTTTCAGACGTACGGCTCGAGCAAGCGTGGCGATATGCAGGCGACGATCGCAGCGATCCTGCTCGACTCGGAGGCGCGGCGCGGAGATTCGGCAAACTCGGTGGTGGCAACGGATGGAAAGCAACGCGAGCCGATCGTGATGGTAGCGAGCGTGGCGCGCATGTTCAATCCGACGACCGACGGAACGGGATTCACCTGGTGGGGCGGGAATATGGGGCAGTCGCTGTTTAGTTCCGGCAGTGTATTCAATTTCTTTCCACCAAAAAATCTGATCGCCGGAACGACCTTGAACGGCCCGGAATTCGCGATCTTCAATACGAATACGGCGCTGGCACGCGCCAAGTTTGTGAACTCGATCGTGTACGGAACGATCAGCAACGGAACGAAGTTGGATTTCACTGCGGTCTTCAAAGCCGGATCGCAAGATGCAATGGTGGATTGGCTGAACAACTACTTGCTGCACGGAACGATGTCGAGCCAGATGAAACAGAACGTGCTGACGGCGATGACGGCGGCGGGGACGAATACGAACAACCAGGCAAAGATGGCGTTATATCTGGTGATTTCGTCGTCGCAGTATCAGGTGCAGAGGTAGGAGAGAAGTAGGAGTTCTAGGTTTCACATGGCGGCAGTGCTTCGCGGATCGAGTGCGTAATAGGGATCGGTTGAGATCCTTCGGCCTCCTGCGGACGCCTCAGGATGACGGTGTTGGAATGATGGATGAATGAAATTTGCGGAGCGAGCAGAGGATTCAACGCAGTGTTCGCCGAGGACACAGAGATAGAGAATGGCGAAGAGGTGGGGGACGGAGCGAGTTTGTCGTAAGCGTAGTTGGGAGGGGCGCGAGGGCACCGCCCCCTTTCTGAGCAGCGAGTTCGAAGAATCGGGGGGAACGAAATCATGACGCATCATTCGCGGCGCGATTTTATGAGGTTGGCTTGCTGCTCGGCGGCGACGGCTTCGTTGGTCGGGGGACTGAGCAAATTTGGATTGGTGAGCGCGCTGGCGCAATCGACCACGGACTACAAAGCGCTGGTATGCATTTTTCTTTTTGGCGGAAACGATGCGAACAACCTGATCGTGCCGATCGACACAAACTACGCGAACTATGGATCGATCCGCGCGAACCTGGCGATTCCGCAGGCATCGCTCTTACCATTGCAGATCGGAAGCGCGGCAAACTTTGGATTTCATCCGAATTTGCCGGAGCTGCAAGGCCTGTTCAACAACCAGAAAGCTGTGGCGGTGTTGAACAACGTCGGAACGCTGGTGCAGCCGACGACGCAGCAGCAGTACAAGCAGCAAGGCAAGTTGCCTGAGAATTTGTTTTCGCATTCAGACCAGCAGGACCAATGGCAGACGACGCAGCTGAGTGGATTACCGAACGCCGGATGGGCCGGAAAGGTCGCGGACAATCTGCAGCCGACGTTCAACAGCACGGCGAGCTTTCCGCCGGTGCTTTCGGTGGCGGGGAGCACGATTTTTGGCACGGGAATCACGTCGCGGCCGTTCACGATGAATCCGGGAAGCACACCGGGGTTGTCGGGAATCGACACCTCGGCGGCGGGTCAGGCGAAGTATCTGGGCTTCCAGCAGTTGCTGACGCTCGATACGGGAATTTCGCTGGTGCAGGCGACGAGCGCGGTAACGGGTCAAGCCGTGCAGCAGAGTGCGACGCTCGCGACAGCGCTGCAGGGACTTGCGCCGCTACAGACAGTGTTCCCGACGGGCAACGGCCTCGCAGCTCAACTAAAACAGGTGGCCCAGGTGATCGCGGTGCGGAGCACACTGGGAATCGGTCGGCAGATTTTCTTCTGCTCGCAGGGCGGATATGACACGCACAGCGATCAGCTCACGACGCAGGTGGGATTGTACGGGCAGCTCAGCGCGGCGATGGGTGCGTTTTACTCGGCGACGCAGGAACTCGGCGTGGCCAATAACGTCACGACGTTCACGCTGTCGGAATTCAGCCGGACATTCCAGCCTGGATCGAACGGAGGGTCGGACCACGCCTGGGGAAGCCATGCGCTCATGATGGGCGGCGCGGTGAAGGGAAACGCTCTGTATGGGACGTTCCCGACGCTGGCGCTTGGTGGTCCGGACGATACGGGAAGCAACGGGCGATGGATTCCGACGACGTCGGTGGATCAGTATGCGGCGACGCTGGCGGCGTGGTTTGGTGTTGCGAATGCGGATTTGCCGTCGATCTTTCCGAATCTGGCGAATTTTTCCGCGACGAATTTGGGATTTATGGGAGCGTAGGGGGCGATTTGAGAGGCGACTTGTTGCCCTGATGTTACAACCTCAGGGGAATCGATCGCAGCGGCGCAGACGCGAGATGGAGTATGCGAAAAATAGCTTGGTTAATACTACCGGTACTTCCGTACTAATTTAGTTTAGGTACTAGTTTGTGCAATAATTCCGGGTGCTGTAACCGTTCCCGCTCAGTGAGATTGCCAAACAACGGTTGGTGCCCATGATCCGGAAGGTCTGTTTCGCCTGGTTCTTTCTAACCTTCGCCGCCACAGTATCCGCGCAAGGTCAGAACATTTTCTTCGAGCCGCCGACTATATCTCCTGCAAATGGCGTCAGTCTCGGAGCTGCCGTTGCCGACTTCAACGGAGACGGAAAAATCGACGTCGTATATCCAGACGGCACCATTTTCCTCGCGCAATCGAACGGTACCTATCAGACGGGCACACCATGGTGCACGAGTTCGCAGCCCTATTGCGGCTCGAATAGCGTCACGACCGCCGACCTCAACAAAGATGGCAAACCCGATTTAGTCATAACAACCTCGAATTTCCTCTGGGTTCTGCTCGGCAAAGGCGACGGAACCTTTCAGGCAGCGGTCAGTTCAACAACGGGAGCAGCTTCGGCTGCACCATTCGTTGCCGACCTGAATGGCGACGGCAAACCGGACGTGTTTCTCTTTCCGACTGGCTCGGGCGCTACGGTTGTCTGCTTGGGCAAGGGAGACGGTACCTTTCAGGCGCCAACAGCCGGACCCGCGTTGCAAGGTCAGTTCATAGGTATTGCCGACCTGAATGGCGACGGGAAGCTCGACGTGCTCGCGAATGGGAATCAGATCACACCAATACAGCTCCAGGTATTTGCGGGTCACGGCGACGGAACATTCGCTACTTCGCCTATCGTCACAACCACGACAATCGATAATTCGCAGAATAATCTTTTCGCGTACAACCTCGTGGATCTGAATGGCGACGGCAAAGCCGATCTCGTCTTCTCGCAAACTCACTTCCAAAATGGGCTGGGTGGGCCTTGTTGCGGGCCAGGATCGACTTTCGTCTTGCTGGGAAATGGTGACGGAACATTTGGAACGGCGAATACGATTACTTCCCGAGCGGGTTATATCTCAACTGGGGATTTGAACAAAGATGGAGTGGTCGATTTGGTTGTCGCAGAATTCGGATCCGTGTCGCAGGGAGAAGGCGGCTACGTCGATGTGTTTCTGGGGAAGGGCGATGGAACGTTTTCCCTTAAAGCTAGTTATCTGGGAAATTTGACCGGTAGTGAGCGACCATTCGTCGGGGACATCAACCACGACGGGAACGCCGATGTTCTGGAGGGCGGTCTGTTCCTTTTTGGCAACGGCGACGGCACGCTGAAAGGCAATGCGGCGAGCTTCGAGACCCTTATCGATGCTTCGCCTCTGCTCGCGGATTTCAACCAAGATGGAAAGTTGGACTTCGCGTACGGAACGAACGGGTCGCCAGCGACTGTTCAGATCGCACTCGGGGATGGCACAGGCCGATTTGCGCCTGCGTCTGCGCCAATCAACATTCCTATCGGATCGATCGTCGATATGAGAGCGTTGGACCTTAATGGTGATAAGAAAACCGATTTGCTGGTCACGACAAACCCATCGCCTGGCAGCAGCGGCTTGACTGTTTATTTTCTTGCAGGCGCCGGCGACGGGACATTCGCAGCCCCGGTTCAGGTAGCTCAAATATCGCAATTCAATTTATTTGCGATTGCGGTCGCAGACCTCAACAACGACCAGAAGCCGGACTTGATCATTGGCGACAGCTCGGGTGCGATCAACGTGTTTCTTGGAAAGGGCGATGGGACGTTTTCCACGCTAAGCGGTTTCTTCGGTGGGAGTGCGAGCGGCGAATCCCTTGTGGCGGGTGATTTCAACGGCGATGGGAAACAGGATCTTGTCGTCGGGATTGGGAGCGGTCTCAATTTCTTGCCCGGCAAGGGCGATGGAACGTTTGGGACGCCGGTGTCGGCGACGACCGCGATGGGTGGGGCGTCTCTGGCTGCGGATTTCAACGGCGACGGGATTCTGGACGTATACGCTGCGGGTGTGATTGGGTTGGGGAACGGCGATGGAACGTTTCATGCAGGGCCTCCGTCCAATCTGAACCAGAATGCAGTAAACCAAGGGTCGGTGGTCTACACATCCGCGATTGACATTAATGGCGACGGCAAACTGGATCTCGTCGGCGGAAATGGGCAGCAGCCGTTTACCGATCAATACGCGCTTGGAAATGGCGACGGGAGCTTTGCAGCGCCGGTGATTCTGGAAAGCGTGAACGTGTCTCACTTCAATGCGGGAATTCCGCTCGTCGGCGATGTGAACGGCGATGGGCGGGAGGACATCGTCCTTGCCCTTTCAGACGGCGCCGTCAGCCTGCTGAACATCCTACCGCCTGCTGGACCCGACTTTTCGGAAACTGTAACCTCGCCCTCGAGCTCGACTGTTGGCAAAGGTCAGAGCGCGACGTTCAGCTTCACGGTCGCACCCATGGGGGGTTTCCAGCAGACGGTAGACTTCACGTGCTCGGGCGCGCCCGCGAATTCCACTTGCACCGTTTCGCCGACGTCTGCGATGGTGAGCGGCTCGACCCCGGTACCAATCACCGTGACCGTTGCTACTACCGCCGGATCTTCGGCTCCGCCACTTACTTACCGCACTCCGGCTGGCAATCCGATGCTCCTGCTCACGAGGTTGGCACTCGTTCTCTTTGCGGCGGTCATCTTGGCGACGTTTGCTGTGAAAGGGAGCTCCGCGCGACTTCACTGGCTGCCAGCGTTCACTGCTGGTGTGGTCTTTGTGGCAACAAGCATGTTCCTGGCATCGTGTGGTGGCGGTGGGTCTTCGTCCACGGGCTCGCAGTCTACTTCGGGAACAGCCACCGGCAGTTACTCGATCAAAGTAACCGGTACATCCGGCTCGGGCGCAGCGGCTGTAAGTCATTCCCTCACGTTTACTCTCGTTGTGCAATAAGCGGGCGAGTTACGCCGCTTGGAGCTTTGGGTGAGGTTGAGGCTTCTGTGCTTCGTTGCCAACTTCCGATGATGCTCTAGGCTTTGGCGGTGGCGGAGAGTTGGGCTGAGGTTTGCTTGGAAAGAACTTCGCTGGCCTGGTAGTCGGGGACTAACTTGCTGATTGTTTCAATCAGCGTAGGCAGCTCGCGGGATTGAACTTTTTCTGAGATCACGGTGATGGCGGCGTCGAGTGAATTTGCGGCTGGCATTGGGCCGACGATGCGGCGGAGCTTTGCCTTGGTTGTCGGTTCGGCGGTTTCAGATGGGGAGAGCAGATCTTCGTGGAGTTTTTCGCCGGGGCAGAGACCGGTGAAGACGATTTCGATTTGAGTCGCTCCGGGCGCGGCGGCTTCGCGGATCATTTTTTTGGCCAGGTCGAGGATTTTGATCGGGGCGTCGAGTTCGGGGACGAAGAGGGTCGCGTTGTCTTCGAGCGCGGCTGCGGCCAAGATTAAGTTTGTCGCTTCTTCGAGCGAGAGAAAATAGCGGCGGGCTTCGGGATGCGTGACGGTGACGGGGCCGCCGTTTTGGATTTGGCGTTGGAATAGCGGGACGACGCTACCGGTTGAACCCAGGACATTACCGAGACGCAGTGAGCGCATGCGGGTTGCGGGTGAGTCGAGGCGCGTCAGGACGAGCTCGGCGACACGCTTGGCGGCGCCCATGATGCTCCGCGGGTTGGCGGCTTTGTCGGTGGAAATCATCGTGAGCTGACGGGTGCGATGTTTTGCGGCGATATTGGCGAGATTCCAAGTGCCGAGGATGTTGTTGCGGATGACGGCGATGGGATTTTCTTCCATCAGGGGGACGTGCTTGAAGGCGGCGGCGTGGAAGATTTTCTTCGGCCGATATGTTTCGAAAAGTTCGTCGAGAAGGGAGGCGTCGTTGATGTCGCCGAGGATGGGGATGAATTGAGGCGATGCGTTGGTGGTTGAGGAGGAAAATTCGGAGTGGATTTCGTAGAGATTTTGTTCGGAATGATCCAAGAGGATCACGGTGCGATCCACACCTTGCCAAGCTGGGGCGCAACACTGCTGCGTCGGTACATGTTGGGAGCTTAAATCGCGATTCGTGACCGACGCGAAAAGGCGCTTTGCCAAGGCGGAGCCAATGCTGCCGCCTGCGCCGGTGATTAGGACGACTTCATCGGCAGGGGCAACGTTGAATGGCGCGTGGAGACGATTGACCAAGTTTATTGGAAACGCGGACTAGGGACGATTGCCGGTTAGAGCAAGGAAGACGCGATCGTCTACGGCGACGGAATGAGTGAAAACCGTTGCGGTTGCGGCGCCGGGGACCGCGACGCGGGTGGAGCTGCCGCTGAGCGCTGGGCCGGCGGGCTTGGCCTCGCTCGACGAAGAAGAGGAAGAAGTGTCGCCGGGTTGGAGCGAGATGCGCGTAGTTTTTGGCGTGCAGGATGCGGCGCCGAGACAGGTGTCGCGGACGAAGACTTGGCGGAAGCCGCTGTTGGACGTTGAGGTTGATGCGGGCGGCTTTGCCGATTTTGCGGCGGCACTTGAACTTGTTTGCGATGCGGTGTTGCTCGGCGTCACTGCAAGGAACGCTATGAAGCGGCCCGAGGCGCTGACGGACGGGAGGATGCCTTCGGTGCCGACCAGGGCGCCGCTCGGATCGGTCGAGACGAGTTGCGTGGAAGGTGAGCATTGCGTTTTTGCGCCGAAGCAGGTGTCGCGCAGGTAGATCTGGCGTCCAGTTGTGGATGATGAAGTGGAGGAGTTGTCGCTCG
>JAFAZL010000237.1 GCA_019239815.1 Acidobacteriota bacterium | reverse complement strand
AGCCGCAAGCCGTCCTCGTCTACACCAACACTTACGATCACGTTCGCGCCGTCGAAATCTGCGCCAAACACAAAATCCCCGTCATGATGGAAAAGCCGCTCGCCATCAGCATCGCCGATGCTCACGCCATCGAGCGCGCCGCGAAATCAGCCAACATCCCGGTCCTCGTCAACTACGAAACCACCTGGTACCGCAGCAATCGCGCCGCCTATGATCTCGTCCACGAAAACAAACTCGGCGACATCCGCAAGGTCGTCGTGCACGACGGCCACTCCGGCCCGGCCAAGATTCATGTTCAACCCGAATTCTTCGCATGGCTCAACGACGCGAAGCTCAACGGCGCCGGCGCGCTCTACGATTTCGGCTGCTACGGCGCCGATCTCATGACGTGGCTCATGGACGGCCGCCGCCCCGACAAGGTCACCGCCGTCACAGGACACTTTCAGCCCAACGCGTACAAAGTCGATGACGAGGGCACGATCGTTCTCGAATATCCGAAAGCGCAAGCCATCTTGCAAGCCTCGTGGAACTGGCCCTTCGATCGCAAAGATATGGAGGTCTACGGCGAAACCGGCTACGCCATCACGGTGAAGCGCGACGACGTCCGCGTCCGCCTTCAAGGTGAAAAAGAAGATCAATTGGTGAACGCAAAACCCATTCCCGCGCCAGAAGACGACTCCATTAACTATCTCCGCGCAGTTGTTCTCGACAACCTCAAGCCCTCAGGCCTGGGCGCCCTCGACACCAACGTCGTTGTAACCGAAATCCTCGACTCCGCCCGTCAATCCGCCGCCTCGGGCAAAACCATCCACCTCAAACAGTAAGCTTTAAGCACGACCATGTAGGGGCGGAGCATGCTGCGCCCCAAAGGCCCAGGCGTACGCATTCGGTCTCGGTTTTTCAAGAATTGAAATAAGGAAGGAAAACTCTAACGCCCCGTAACCACCATATCCAAAACCTCTCTCACCTTCTCCACCAATCCGCTCGGCGTAAACGGTTTCTGCAAAAACGCCACACCGCGTTCCAGCGTCCCATTCTCTGCGATCACGTTATACGTGTACCCCGACATATACAGCACGCGGACCGAAGGCTGACGCGCCAAAACTCTTTTCGCCAACTCGCGCCCGCTGACTCCCGGCATGATCACATCCGTGAGCAGCAGGTGAATCTTCGAGCCGCCGCTTTCTTGCGTCGCCAATCGCTCGGCGCCTTCCGCGCTCATCGCCTCGATCACGTTATATCCGCGCTCAGTCAAAACCGTTCGCGTCAGCTCACGCAACTCCGGCTCATCCTCAACCAACAAGATCGTCTCGCGCCCCGACAGATCCTTCACCGGCGACGAAGCTGGTTTACCAGCGCCAACAGCCGGCTCCACGACTTCCTCCACGCGGGGCAAATAAACTTTGAACGTCGTCCCGTGGTCCAATTCGCTGTAAACCCAAATGTATCCGCCGCTCTGCTTCACAATGCCGTACACCGTGGACAAACCAAGCCCCGTACCGCGTCCGCTCTCTTTTGTCGTGTAAAACGGTTCAAAAATGTGCGCCACAGTATCCGCGCTCATCCCGATTCCCGTGTCGCTCACGGCCAGCATCACGTATTTACCCGGCTTCACCGTCGCGTGATCACGCGCATAAAGTGCGTCGAGTTCCACATTTGCCGTCTCAACCGTCAGCCGCCCGCCACTCGGCATCGCATCGCGCGCATTCACCACCAGATTCATGATGACCTGCTCGATCTGTCCCGGATCGGCCTTGATCGCTCCGATCGAATCGTTCGCGATCGTCACCATCTCAATGTCTTCGTCCATCAAGCGGCGCAGCAATTTGTCCAGCCCGACCACAATGCCGTTCAAATCCAGAATTTTTGGCTGCATCACCTGGCGCCGGCTGAACGCCAGCAATTGCCGCACGAGTCCCGCCGCGCGCTCCGATGCATCTTCGATCCGCTCCACGTCCGACCGAATCTCCGGCATCCCCTTCGTCCGAATCAGCGCCAGCTCCGTGTAACCCTTGATGACCGTCAGCAAATTGTTGAAGTCATGCGCGATTCCGCCGGCCAGCCGCCCCACTGCCTCCATGCGCCGCGCCTGCTGCAGTTGCCCTTCGAGCTGCTTCTTGTCCGTGATGTCGATGATGATGCCTTCCATCAATGGATGCGAATCGCTTCCCGGCACGACTGCCGCCGTGTCGCTCACCCAGATAATCCGTCCGTCTTTTCGAACGATCCGATATTCTGCCTGGAACCGTTCTCCACGCTTGCTCGCTTCCTCTGCAATCTCCACAATCGCGCGGTCTTCCGGATGAATGTGCTTGGACCATTCGCGCGAATCCGCCAGCCACTCATCGGCCGCGAACCCAAACATCGTCTCGACCTGCGGGCTCACATAGAGCCACTGACCGTTCATCCCCATCTCTGCGATGTAACTGACCGCCGCCACTTGCTCGATCAGCGTCTGATATTTCGTCTCGGCTTCTTGGCGCGATCGCTCCACGCGCTGGCGTTCAGAAACGTCGCGTCCGATCGTCACTACCCCGCCGTCCGGCAATTTCGTAATGCTGACTTCTGTCGGCACTGGCACGCCGTTGCGCCGGATCATTACCGGCCCAAACCATTTTCCTTCTCGTGCCAAACCCTCCCGAATCTGCCGCTCAGCGAGCTTCACGTCGCTCGGGGAATGCATCTCCACCCAGTATTGGCCGACCATCGCCTTCGCGCTTCCGTGCCCCATCAACTTCGCATAAGCGGCATTTACGTATGTGTATTTGCCTTCCGACGATACGATCGCCATCCCGTCCATGGCCGAATCCATCGCCAGCGTGTCCCTTCGAATCATTTCCGCGCTACGCGCTTCGTGATATTGGCTTACCGCCAGCCGCGCTGCGTAGCATAGAACCGAAATTCCCAGAAGTAGTAAGCCCACTCGTCGCCACTCGGGTCCGAGCTGCGCCACGACAGCCAGCACAATCAGCGGCGCCACGCCCAGCATTACGTTGCGAAACGCCAGCATGCCTAACGATTTGCGCTTCGCGATGGCAATTTCTTGTGTCGATTGCACCGGTTCCTGCCACCACGCTGCCCATACGGCACAAGCAAGAAACGGCACTGTCCATCCGAGGTCGTACCATGTTCCCGTGGACACGTTGTGAACGCTCTGCACATAGTCCGCGAGCCCAGCTAGTGCCGCGTTCAACGTCAGGAATGCGGTCAGCCCGCCATAGAGAGCGCGTAGGCGCTTGGTCCGCATCATCAGCGTGACGACCGCCGATAGCAAAACCAGGCTGATGTTGATGATCTGGAAGCTCCACACCATGAACGCATCGGTATTCGCGTTCGCCCCGCCGCTCATTAACTGGACGTAGTAGAGACCAAAGAATCCCGAGAAAAACACGATTGCAATCTGCACCGAATCCAGCAACGTCTCGGCATCAAACCGCGGCGAGTCCTTTTCTTTATCTAGGAAGAGCGCAATGGCGAAGAACACCCCTTGCGTGTCAAACAGGATTCGAATGACCGAAAGCGGCGGAATAGCAACGTGGAGTACATTTTCGTAGTACATCCAGCCGAGATTCGCGACACCCCACGTTGCCATCGCGAGTGCGACCATGCTCCACAATGGTCGCGCGAGTCCGCGTGCGCGGACCGACGCCCGGCACGCCATTGCGGCCGCCAGCCCGCATGCAATGAGTTGCAGCGTGTTCGCAACCAGCGAGCCGGTCAGCGATATCCCCAAGAGCAGAATCTCCACGACGTGCAGTCCGATGAGAATAGCCCCGATGATTGCAACCTTCCGATACATCCAGCCTGTCTCTCCCCATTCTCTAACTACGGCCCGATTAGCCCGCGTTACCGCTTAGTCTTGCCTTTGTAGGGGCGGGGCTTGCCCCACCCGTCCGTGGCATCTTGGTTAGAATTCTCGCGAAGCCATGTGCGGAGGTTTATCCCTCAGCAAACTGCTCCACTACTGCGAATCGGAACCCTCGCAGGGGCCCCTCCGTTCTAGTACCTACTTCGTCAATTCGCGCCGATACAACGCGAATCCAAGACCGATCCGATAACCGCCTGGTCCCGATGTTTGGGCTATTAAAGTTTAATATGGAAGGGAGGCTCGAATGACGCCTTCACGATGCGACTTATCGCAAGTCTAAACCGTGCCAATTCTTCAGTTTGAACCGCGTAACCAGCGTCGGATCAATACAGTATGATCGCGCTATGAATGAGCAGGTGG
>JAFAZL010000203.1 GCA_019239815.1 Acidobacteriota bacterium | reverse complement strand
TCACACTTCGGCGTGCGCTCGCGCCCGACAGTGACTCGGTGATTTATCGCAATCAAGTAATTCACGTCGGCGGCTGGGCGGCGCGATTCTTGTTCACAGCGGAGCAGCTGAATCAGAAAGTTGGTCGCCTATCTGGCGGTGAGCGAGCACGAGTTCTAATCGCTCAGCTTATGTTGCAGCCAGCGGATGTTCTGCTGCTTGACGAGCCGACGAACGATCTCGACATCCCGACGGTGGAGATTCTCGAGGAGAGCTTGCTGGAGTACAGCGGCGCTCTCGTGCTGGTGACTCACGACCGCTACATGCTTGATCGTGTTTCGACCGTTGTGCTCGGGCTCGATGGCGCAGGCGGGGCCGAGCGATTTGCAGACTATTCGCAATGGGAAGAATGGTCGCGCGAGCGAAAAGCTACGAGCCGAAAGCAAGAGTCGGTGGCGAAATCGAGCCTGAGCGGAAATGGCAATGTGTCGACTGCAAGCGCAGACTCCGGCGTAAAGCCGTCATTGAATACGAAAAAGAAGCTGTCTTACAAAGAAAATCGAGAGCTCGAAACTATCGAGCAGCGAGTCGCGGAAGCAGAAGCCGAATTGAAAGCGAAACACGACATGCTGCTCGATCCCGCAATCATGAGCGACGGTGTAAAGTTGCACGCAGTCTCGATCGAATTGGAAGCCGCGCAAAGGCGAATTGACGATCTGTATGCGCGTTGGGTGGAACTCGAAGATAAGCTGACCTAGCGGTCCACTTTGAAATTTGTAATGCCAATTTCTCATTTCGCATGTACCGCGGGCATTGCTCGTGCATCGTATCCGTCGGAGGAAATGACCATGGAAAAACTAGCAATCTGGGCTTACCTAGAAGCCAAGCCAGGTAAAGAAAAGGAAGTCGAAGAGTTTCTAAAATCAGCGCAACCTCTCGCTGAGAAAGAATCGGGAACCATCGCGTGGTACGCGGTGAAGATCAGCCCGTCGACGTTCGGGATCTTTGACACATTCGCCGATGACGCTGGCCGCGATGCACACGTCAACGGAGAGATCGCAAAAGCGCTCTTCGCCAAAGCAAAGGACCTTCTGGCAAAGGAACCTTTTATTTCGAAGCCGGAGATCTTGGCGGTGAAGACTCCAGGTGGGGCGAAGAGCGCAGCCGGAAGGTAGTGGCGAAAGCCGCGTGAAGGACGAGCTGCGGTGTTTTGCGCGTCGAACGGCTTTGATCGAATTCGGGTGAATTCACTCCGGCATTAGTTGCCGCACTAGCTCGGGTGCGTCGATGCGCCAGTCATCTGCCAAAATAAACGCCTTGCGCAGGATCATTTCGGTACGCGGATCGATGTCGATCGGGATGGCGCTCAAATCGAGCGGGACGGCATCGACGATGTTCTGAGGGATTTTCAGCCAGCGCGTGATGCTGTCGGTGTGGAGCATCGCGCCACCCCAGCCAAGTTGAATGCGGTATGTGCCGAGTTGGCCGCGCACTTCGAGCCACGCTTTGTCGAGCTTGCAGCGGTCCGCGATCGGCGTTGCTGGCAGCACGCGAGAAAGAACCTCCGCGCGCAAAGCCGTTGTCGCGGAGAAATCGTTTACGTCGAAGCGCTCGCTGAAAACGCCGGTGCCCCGATGACCCTGGTCGGACCATGTCGAATCATCGCCAACGGCCGCTACCGTCGTGAATAGATCCACGTCGCGCATCACCTCGGAGTACACAATCGCGGGAACGTCATCGACCGGAATCTCGCGCAGGTCGCGATAGAAGCGAACCTGGTCTGATCCGATGAATACGTTGATGCCCGCCCCGGATTGCTCGGCGAGCGACGAACGCCGCACTGCATGGTCGCGATCAGGAGGCAGATCGACGTAGAACTCGACATTCATGTTCCAGTGCTCGAGCTTTTTGGTCGGCACATTGACACCATCAAAACTGACGCCCATCAGCTGATAGCTCCAGCCGCGCGAACGCGCGAGATTAGCAAACTGGTGCTGCCGCAACAAAATTCCTGCGAATCGATTGGAATAGAGGCGCGTCTTCCGCTCGTCGTCGGTCACCTGATAAAACTCGCGAAACGCCTGGCGAAACGGCTGCCGCAAGCCGGCGGTGAAGATTCGAGCGCGCCAACGTTGTACTTCCGCGGCGCTGTATGACAACGGATGCCATAAGCGTACTTTTTCCGCGCGAATCAAATCGACGAGCTTATTCGACGAATCGCGCAGTTCGCCGTCGGACCACAAGCCTGAACGCTCCCATCCCTGGTTATTGCTGAAAACCCAAATCAGCTTGCGCCCCAAATATCCGAGCAGCGGGTGATCGATGTAGTAGCGTCGCCAATGCGTCAGCGGAATGCGTCGCGTGCCAAGAAACGACGCTTCAAGGCGGGCGCGTTGCACGGCGTACGATTGCTCAAGGTCTTTCACGAGCGCTGCGATCGCGCGAATTTTCTTTGGCGCAGCCTTGCGCGCTTGCGCGGGCGGCGTTTTGATGCGCTTGCCGTCCGCGTTTTCCCACAAAACTACAACGCGTCCATCTTCGATCAGCCGCACAGTGGCTTTGCAGTCCCCGACTTTGACTTCGAGCGCTCCGTTGATATCGAGCGGGTATTGGGGGATCGATACATCCTCAAGCTCATCGACGGTCATTCCCGCGCGTTCGGCAACCATACTCAGCGACTTTTCAATCAGGCGCCGAGCCACTGAGTACTTCACTTTCGTGCGCAGCTTCGTAAGCTGCGTGATGGCTTCTTTGTTCTCCATCGTGCCCAGCGCCTGCACGCACGCAAACCCGACCTTTTGGGACACTGCCCCGATGTTTGGGATTTTTCGCAGGCACGCGAGTCCAAATTCGCCAATCGCCAGTGCTGATTCGCGCGTGTCGGTCAGTCCGACGCAGAGCACGATACCTTTCTGATAGGCGGAATCTTCGGCAGGCGAACGCGCTTCCGCTGGCTGACCCGGCGTCGGACCAAGCGCGAGCCAGCGCACCATCGTCGTTAGCGCCTTCGATTCACCTAACGCCGACAGCAATTCGTGCGAGCGCTTGCTCCATTTTGGTCCCGGCGCCGATTGCTCGAGGGCATGGCAATGCTCAAGGAGGCCGATCCAGCCCGAACGGGTGATCGAATCCATTGACGCGATCTCGTCAAAAACAATTTGAGACCACGGCCCGCGCCCCGAATCGAATTGCTTCTCATTCTCAACGTAAATCAATGGCGCAATCAGCGCGCGCAATCGCTGATGATGCTTGTCGATTTTGCCGCGCGGCGTCGGCGCAAGTTGCGCGTGAATTTTGCGAAGCTCGATGCGAGTGCGCTCGGTGATGTGCTCGGGCGCCAGAAACGAGAGGAAACGCTCGAAAGGGAAGTAGAAGCGAGCCGAGGAAGTATCGCGCCGGATCTCGGTGACGATCTGTTCGACCGCATCACCCGGCAGCGGCTTTGGCACGCATTGCAACCCGAGCTGGATCGCGTCCGACAGCGTCTCCATCACCTGAAAATTGCGATCGACTCGAGCTTCAAGGCGCAGCCAATCGTAGGACGCTTCCAGGAACGCCAGCTGCACCTCAGGACCGGAGCGGCTCAGCGTGATCAGCGGCTCGCTTTTCGAGCGCCAATCGTTCAGCGCGCGCGTCAACTCGGCAACGCTGTTGCCCGACGAAGGGCGGTCGCCGCTCTTCAGCCGGATGCTCTCGTAAATAGCGAGCGCACTTTGCGTGTGCGGATTCATGAGCATCCAGTATAGGGGAGGGGCGGAACAGCAAGAACGCTGTGACCGAATTGCTATAGGTAAATAGGCACGGTCCGAATCGGCGCTTGTAGCAGCGTATCAATGCAGAGCAATCAACAGCACTTGATACATTCCCGCGCCGATGAGGGCGGCGCCGGGGATTGTCAGAACCCAGGCCCAAACGATGCGTCGGGTGACGCCCCAGCGCACTGCGGTAATCCGATGCGAAGCGCCAACGCCGACAATCGCGCCGGTGATCGTGTGCGTCGTGCTCACGGGTATGCCGAAGACCGCGTTCATCACCAGCGTAAGGCCGCCAGCGGTTTCTGCCGAGAATCCGCCGAACGGTGTCAGCTTCGTGATGCGCTGGCCCATCGTTTTGATGATGCGCCAGCCGCCGGCCATCGTGCCGCCTCCCATTGCCAGATGGCAGCAGATGATGACCCAGTAAGGCACTTTAAACGATGGGAGCAATCCGCCCGCGAGCAGCGCTGCCGTGATGATCCCCATTCCTTTTTGCGAATCGTTGGTGCCGTGACCCAGGCTGAACAATGCCGCAGACAACAATTGCAACCGCCGGAAAATCTTGTCCACGCGCCGCGGACGCTGCTTGCGGACGATCCAGCTTGCCGTGATCGTCAGAATAATTGCCGTCACCGCGCCCACAATCGGCGATAAGAAGATAAACAGAACCGGCTTTACCCAGCCCGATACAATCAGCGCGCGGTAGCCGGCATGCGCTACTGCCGCGCCGCCATATCCGCCCATCAAGGCGTGCGACGAACTTGTCGGCAAGCCCAGGATCAAGGTGATCAGATTCCAGATAATCGCGCCGAGCAGCCCCGCCAACAGCACTTGTTGATTCACCATCTCGATGTGAATCATGCCTTTGCCAATGGTCCCGGCAACGGCAGTCCCAAACACGAATGCCGCGATGAAATTCCAGAATGCCGCCCATGCCACGGCGCGAAACGGCGAGAGCACGCGCGTCGAGACGACGGTTGCAATCGAGTTCGCGGCATCATGCCAGCCATTGGAGAACTCGAAAGCGAGTGTGAGGAAAACGACGACGATCAGGAGTGAGAAACTGGACATGGAGGCGCGGACCCGCTCAGGCGGTCTTCAGAATGACGCCTTCGATGACATTCGCGACGTCTTCGCATTTGTCGACAGCGGTTTCGATCACCTCAAAAATTTCCTTCCACTTGATGATCTGCACGGGGTCTTTTTCTTCGTCGAAAAGCTGCGCGATCAGCGTGCGGCATATGCGATCGCTTTCGTTTTCGCAGCGATTGATCTCGATTGTGTACTTCAGCGCTTTTTCAGGTGTGCTAAGCGCGTGGACGCAAGTCGCGACCTCTTCGGTCGCGCTAACCAACACTCTTACCAGTTCAACTGTGCCCTGGCGAATTGCCGAAACGCGATACAGCACAAAGCGGCTTGCAGCAGCGTCGATCAGATCGATCACATCGTCCAAACGGCTGCACAGCTCATGGATATCTTCGCGATCAAATGGCGTGATGAACGTCTGATTGAGCTTGGTCAGAACGGCATGCGTGATTTCGTCGCCGTTGTGCTCGATGGCCTTGATGCCTTGAACCTGCTCCGGCACGCCGGTGTAGTGCTCCAACATCTGGAGCAGAGCCTTTGCGCCCACCACGATGTTGTCGGCTTGCTTGTCAAAAAGGTCAAAAAAGCCCTCTTCGCGCGGAAGAAAGCGCTGTAAAAGTCCCGGCATGTGGATGACTCTCCCCTGAAGAGTCGTTGAGGCGTGGGCAGTGTAGCGGAGTGAAGTGAGTGAGGCAAGGCGACCGACACCCCACTTCGAGATCATTTTGGGGAGACGAAACCGGGCCGAAAAATAGAAAGGCGGGCCAGGTTCGGCCCGCCTTTCGGTTTAGTGTTTTGGGTTGAGCGGTGAAGCTTAGTACATGCCGCCCATGCCGCCCGGTCCGCCAGGACCGCCGGCTGCTGCGCCCTTCTTCTCGTCTTCCTTCACTTCGGCGATGAGCGCTTCGGTGGTGAGCATTAGGCCCGCGATCGACGCCGCGTTCTGCAGCGCGAGGCGCGTAACCTTGGACGGGTCGATGACGCCGGCCTTGACCATGTCTCCGTACTCGCCCGAGTCCGCGTTGAAGCCGAAGTTATCGTCCTTCGAGTCGCGGATCTTGCCGATCACAACCGCGCCTTCGTGGCCGGCGTTGTGAGCGAT
>JAFAZL010000128.1 GCA_019239815.1 Acidobacteriota bacterium | reverse complement strand
GGTGATATACAAGTTGTCTTCAATGTGGCCCGGCGTGCCATCCCAGCGGACGTTGCCGGAAACGTTGAAACCCTTGGAGATGACGAGTTGAACTCCTTCGACATCGGCGTCCCCGACTTCGACTCTCTGTGTAACCGCGTGTTCCTGCTCGCCGTTATAGATCGACGCCTGCAAGGTATAAGAACCAGGCACAACCCCTGCCAGATCGAACGTGCCGTCTTTCTTCACCCTGTTGCTCTCGCCAAACGTTATGTAGTTGCTTTGAATACCACCTCCTCGTGGCGTAAGAAAAACCACAGGGTGCTCCACACGTTTTGGGTCGGGAACCATGTTGATGACTCGACCCTTCACGCGATACACGGCTGTGGGACGCATCATGAAATTCATGGAGGGAATTTCCTCGCCGGATTTAACGGTGACGGATTGTGCGTTCGTTGAATCGAAGGTGCCGGGGTAGTAGGTAAGAACGTAGTTCTCCTTTAGACTTTCTGCACCACCGTAGTCGTAATCAGAATCGCCGTCGCCGTGTACAGCGCCTGGCCGATACGTAGCGGAGATGAAATAGCGACCGGGTGGGAGGCCGAAGAGGCGATACTCGCCGAGATCATTGGTCGGGTTCGTGGCTACGGAGGTGAAAGTGCGCTTGCCGTCTGAATATGCGGAACGAAGCGCGGTGACATGAGCCCATGCGATGGGTTCGCCGTCTTCGTCTTCAATGCGGCCGGCGATGGTTGCGGAGGGAATCAGTCGGAAGAGCAGGTCCTTCATTTCCTGGCCGCCCCTTAGAGTCAATGTTGCTCCGGGACCGGTGACCGAGCGCTGGCCATATTCCTGGTTGACGTATCCGTTGCGCGCCACTCGCAGGCGATATTGACCGGGAATGATTCCGCGGAATTGGAAGTGGCCGCCGGCCTCGGATCGGATGGTGACCTCAGCACGCGAGTGGTCATCGACGCTTCGCAGGGTTACGAGTGCATTCTTGAGCGGGGCGCTACCTGCCATGGCGACGACCATACCGGAGATGGTGCAATCCTGTTGTTTCTCGGTGGTGGCGACGTTGGCGGTTGGCGAAGCGGGTGGGCTGGATGGCGATTGAGGAGCGGATTGAGCAATGGCGGGCGTCGCGCACAAGCATAAGGTGAGTGGGATCAAGGTGATCGAGCGCATGAGGCACCTGGTTCAGCGGAGTATACGACACGAGACGTGGCGAGGTGTGCTATGGGTTGCCTGGCCGGCTAATGGGGGCTCGGACCGGGTGCCATTTGCCAGAGAGCTTGAACCGCCCGTTTGTTGGCATGCCGGAATACGGTAAAATAGCGATTCGGAGCCCTTACCGGGCCGAACGGTCTCAACTATCTATGGGCTCACCCTTCAACATTATTTCCAACGCGCAGGGAGCGGGGCTGCCGATGCCGTCGCCGAATGGGCATCCGCGGCCGGAATGGCTGCGGGTGAAGTTTTTTGGCGGCGAGCGCTATCAGGACTTGAAGCGCATCATGCGCACGCTCGACCTGCACACGGTGTGCGAGAGCGCGCGCTGCCCGAACATGGGCGAGTGCTGGGAGCATGGAACGGCAACGTTCATGATCCTGGGCGATATCTGCACGCGGGCGTGTGGATTTTGCGCGGTGCCTTCGGGAAAGCCGGTTGGGCCTCCGGATGAGGAAGAGCCGTTGCGCGTTGCTGAAGCGGTCGCGCGGATGGGATTGCGCTACGCGGTCGTGACTTCGGTGAATCGCGACGACCAGAAAGACGGCGGAGCGCACATTTTTGCTCGAACGATCGAAGAGATTCGCAATCGCGTGCCGGGATGCAAAGTGGAAGTGCTGATTCCGGATTTTCGCGGCGATTGGGACGCGCTGAATGTGGTGCTGGCGACGAAGCCTGATGTGCTGAATCACAACACCGAGACGGTACCGCGGCTGTATCGACAGGTTCGCAAGGGCGCGGTGTATGAGCGGTCGCTTGAGTTGCTGCGCCGGTCGAAGGAAATGCATCCGGATGTGCCGACGAAGACGGGATTGATGCTAGGGCTCGGCGAAGAGAAAGAGGAAGTGCTTGCGACGCTGCGGGATTTGGCGGCGCAAGGGACCGATATTCTGACGCTAGGCCAATATTTGCAGCCGACGCGCGAACATTTGCCGATCGTGCGTTATTTGCACCCGGATGAGTTCGCGGAATTCAAGGTCGCGGGCGAGGCGATGGGATTTAAGCACGTCGAAGCCGGCCCGCTGGTTCGTTCTTCGTATCACGCCTTCGAGCAAACCGAAGCAGCAGTCAAGTAATCGGTAAAGCCAGTCGCTGCCGTCCTCCAGCTCAAAATTCAAAGAAGCAAATCGCTATTTTAGCGACTCTATTTTGTCGCGATGGTTGACCAGTCGGTGAACGGGACCGGCCTGCCGCTGCGGATCACCGACGGAATGACGTGGTCGAAGCCTTTGTGATCCTTGGCGGAGTAGTCGAGTTTGAGTTGCGGACCAAGACCGACGTCGAGTTGGTGGATCGATTCGATGCCGCGAATCAGGCCTTCGCGCGTGAGATCGTGGCCGGCACGCTTCAGACCTTCGACGAGAACCATGGCATCGACGAAGCCTTCCAGGCTCACAAAGTTCGGGCGTTCTGAGGGAGAGTACTGACTGAGCGCGCGACGATAGAGAGCGACGGTTTTAAGATCGGTGAGGTAATAGGGCGGGACCACTTGGGTGACGACCATGCCGTCGGCATCTGTACCCGCTTCGGAGATTAGCTCCTCGGTACCGACGAAAGAGACGGTGAGGAAGAGCGGTCTCCAGTTGACGGCGTGCGCCTGTTTGAGAATCGGCGCGACCGTGTTGGGAGGGCCGACGACGACAACGGCATCGGGATTTGCCGCGCGCACAGCGGCGATCGCCGGTGCGACGTTGGCAGTTTGACGCGGGTAAGACGCTACGGCAACCGGTGCGGCGTCGTGAGATTTCAGCGCGTCTTTGACGCCCTCGAGTACTGCCGAGCCGAAAGCGTCGTCGGGATAAATGACCCCGATTTTCTTGAAGTTGAGCGCGGTCCACATGCCGTCGATTTGTTCACGCGTTTCGTCGAAATAAGAGGCGCGCACGTTGATGACCCAATGACGCAGCGGAGTGTAGAGAGTTTGGGCTCCGGTGAAGAGGCCGACGAGTGGAACTTTGTTTTCTTCGGCGAGGGGGAGATATTTGACGGCCGTCGGAGTTCCGACGAAAAAGCCGAGCGCAAAGACCTTGTCGGCCATGAGTTTGTCGAAACAGGCCTGGGTTTTCGCGGGATCGTAGCTGTCGTCATAGGAGGTGAGGCGTAGCTTGCGGCCGTGCACGCCGCCTTCCTCGTTTACGAGTGAAAAATACACTTTGGCGCCTGCGACCGTTTGTGTGCCGAGGGCGCTCGATGGTCCTTCGAGGGCGGCGCATGAGCCGATGAGAATTTCTTTGTCGCTGACGCCGGGAACCGCCTGAGCACCCAAGCTCGGGGAGCAAACAAGAATGAAAGCAAACGCGCAGAGGAGTCCCAGGGAGCGGCCGAGATCTTTGACTTTCATATCTCAACTCCAAAGAAAATAATTGCTGCCGACCAGACCAGGAGAGAAATGCGCTACTACCAGTGAACCGATAGTGAAGGCAGGGGGAATGAAGTGTCAACGCGCGAGGCAGCAACGATGCGTGAATAGATACGGGTTAGCGTCGCGAACACGTGTCGAGACTCAATTCGCGCGCAAAAAGAAAACGCCGCATGGAAAAAGAAAAACGCCCCGGAGCGTTTCGGCTCAGGGGCGTCGGAAGCTACAACTACTAAGAGGCTTAGGAACGAGCGGCAGCGGCGGCAGCGGCCTTCTTGGCGGCTTTCGCGGCTGTGGAAGCCTTGCGGCGGCGCTTGGTTTTCGGCGGCGTTGCGGGGGCTTCGCCGATCAATTCAGCGGTCATGATGCTGGTAACGAAAAGCTTGGTGCCATGATCGTCGAAGTCCACGGAGGTGCGCTCACCGTCGGAGGCGGTGACAACTCCCAAACCATAAACCTCATGCTTGATTGTCTGACCTTCTGCCATTGCTTGCACGATGTCCTCCTGGACTCTGAGTGGATGCGGAAACTCTTGAAAGGGAGCCTCAAGCCGGAGCCGAGGCTCCCGAATCATTGGCTAGAGGCTGGTAACGTTCTCTGCCTGAAGGCCCTTGGGGCCTTTCTTAACTTCAAATTCCACTGCCTGGCCTTCGTTGAGGGACTTGTAACCGTCCATCATGATCGCCGAGAAGTGGACAAAAACATCCTCTCCTGTTTGCCGCTGGATGAAGCCGTAGCCCTTTGAAGCATTGAACCACTTCACTGTGCCTTGTTCCTTCACCGCTACTACACCTCGAGTTGGAATTGCTTTGCGTCTCTTGGTCGCGCTTCCTGGAACCAGTAAAAGGTACAGCCCCCAGACTTCCCAAGATCGTGACGTCTCTCGTCCCTAACAAAAAACGCCGCAAAGCTTCCGTCTCGCAGCCTTCTTGAACGGGCCAAAAGGCAGTACAAGAGCAACAAACGCTAGGAAAATAGTACCATAAAAGGAGAGGATTGTCGACGGGATCTGGACACCATTCCAGAGCTAAATCTCTGTAATCTATTGATATTATTGCATTTATTTAGATTGCTATGGAAAACTGGAGGGGTGGTTGCACTATTCCAGTGCATCGGGCTGGATGCTGGCTTCGCCCTCGCCGGTAGTCTTTTTCGTCCAGTACTTTTTTACCCAGGCTTCGTAGCTCTTCCCAGCGGCGGTGTCGCGGCCGGTGAACGCAAGTGCCGCGATTTCGGCATACGAAATCTTCAAACGATTATTGGAATCCTTCGGGAGCAAGCGAACGTAAGAGGTAGCGAGCGAATCTCCAGTCGAGCGATCGAAGATGTAGCCTTCGAATTTCGCTCCATCTTTGCGAGTGATGGTTACGTCGCCGCGATATTCGAACGCTTCTTCTAGCGCGGAGCGAATATCTGCGTCGGTCGCAAGGTCGGGCACCCAGCCTTCGACGTTTTGGCGCGCGGTGCCTGCCGCGACTTCAAGTTGTTCGGGATCAAGCGCAGCGTTTGCAGTCAGTTGGCTCGCGATTCTTCGTTCGGAGTGATGATCGGAATGACTGGGAATGCTCACGCGCGCGTCTCTTCCATGGCGGACTCCGTCGAGCTGATTTGCACGAGCGGGTTGAACGCATGCACGGGCTTCACCGGCTCATTGAGCATTTGCAGCGCGTCGGCGTCTTCGTAGCTGCCGGCAACCATCGATTTGATCGTGGCCCACAGTCCGCCCAAGCCGCTGAAGGTGTGATCGACAGCGCTGGCTTCGTAACCGCTATGCACCATGCAGTTGGCGCACTGCGGATTTCCCGATTCGGTGCCGTAATTTTGCCACTCGGTCGAATCCATCAATTCCTGGAACGAATCGGCGTAGCCGTCTTGCAGCAAGTAGCACGGCTTTTGCCAGCCGAAGACGTTATAGGTCGGCATGCCCCACGGCGTGCACTTGTAATGCTGCTTGCCCATCAGGAACTCGAGAAAGAGCGTCGATTGATTGAACTTCCAGCTCTTTTTGCGATTCGAGAGAATCGAACGGAACAAGCGCCGTGTGCGCGCTCGGCCGAGGAAGTGCTTTTGATCCGGCGCTTTATCGTAGGAATAGCCGGGCGAAAGCATCATGCCTTCGACGCCCAGCTCCATCATTTCATCGAAATGCGCGCGGACGCTGTTTGGATCGGCGCCATCGAAAAGCGTGGTGTTGGTCGTGACGCGGAAGCCGGCTTTGACGGCGGCCTTGATGCCTTCGACGGCCTGGTCGTATCCGCCTTCGCGGCAAACCGAGAAATCGTGATGGTCGCGCTGGCCATCGACATGAACGGAAAATGTGAGGTACTTGCTCGGCTTGAAGAGATGGAGCTTTTCTTTGAGCAGAAGCGCGTTGGTGCAGAGATAGATGTATTTTTTGCGCTCGACGAGGCCTTCGACGATTTTGTCGATTTGGGAATGCATTAGCGGTTCGCCGCCGGGGATGGAAACCATCGGCGTGCCGCATTCTTCCACGGCCTTGAAGCATTCCTCAGGCGTAAGTTCTTTCTTGAGAATGTGCGCGGGATACTGAATCTTGCCGCAGCCGGCGCAGGCGAGGTTGCAGCGGAAAAGCGGCTCGAGCATCAACACAAACGGGTAACGCTTGCGGCCTGCGAGCTTTTGCTTCAGCAGGTAGGTGGCGACGGTCCAGCCTTGTGAAATCGGTACGGGCATTTCGGAGTAAAGTCCTTCGCGAAATCAGGATCGCTTCTGTGTTTTGAGCGAATTGTCCCTATGAATATTGTAACCGAGAAACTGCAAATCTCGGATGCTGGATTCCGCACGTGTTGAGATGCGGTGGGAGCACCTCCGGTGACTCGCCCCTAACTTCTTGATGCTGTTAAGGCTTATCGGGGCTGAACTTAGTGTTTGACCGCGATACTGGCGATTCGGCTTAGAATTTCGAAGCGAAGAATGAATGGCACGGAGTCTTGTGGCTCGATCGAGTCTATTGACGCTGTTCGAGGATTTCGCGATTTACGCTCGCGACGTCGCGGTGGTGCAGCGGCGCGGGTACCGGCGCGAAACTTGGACGTACGGACAACTGATTCACGGAGCGACGGCTTGTGCGGACTTGCTGCGCGAGCGCGGTGTGCTGACCGGCGAACGAGTCATCTTGTGGGGACAGAACTCGTTCGAATGGATGGCTGCATTCTGGGGATCCGTGCTACGTGGTGCGGTGGCGGTTCCGCTCGATGATGGTGCAACGATTGAGTTTGCAGCGCGCGTTGGACGTGAAACAAATGCGAGATTGGTGTTTGCGACGCGAGAGAAGCCGGAATTTCGCAGTGACATGGGCAAAGTGGCGATGGTCGCTCTCGACGACCTGGCGCGAGGAGCAAACTCCGCGCTTCGAGTGGAGACGCCAGATTACACGAGACTTGCCGACGAACCGATTACGCGAAGCCACATTGCGGAGATTTTGTTCACTTCAGGAACGACGGCGGAGCCGCGCGGCGTTCTGCTAACGCATGGAAATTTCCTGGCGAACCTGGAGCCTCTGGAGCGCGGCATCGAGCCGTATCGGAAGTATGAGAAGTGGATGCATCCGCTGCGCTTCGTTTCGCTCGTGCCGCTGAGTCATGTCTTCGGGCAGGTGATGGCTCTGTTCGTGCCGCCGCTGCTCGGCGCGACGACTGTGTTTGAACCGTCGACGAATCCGTCGGAGATTATCCGCACGATCAAGCGCGAGCGGGCGACGGCGCTGATTGCCGTGCCGCGGATGCTGGATGGGCTTCACGCGGGGATTGAGCGCGATTTTGAAGCGGCCGGGCGGCAGCAATGGCTCGCGCGAGCGCTGGAATCCGTGAGCGGTCAGAAATTTTTGCGGCGGGCTTGGAGGTTTCGGCGGATTCATCGCCGGTTTGGGTGGAAATTCTGGACGTTCATTTCCGGTGGCGCGGCGATGACGCAGGAGACGGAGGAATTTTTTCGCAGGATCGGGTACGCCCTGGTGCAGGGCTATGGGATGACGGAAACGGCATCGCTGATCAGCCTCAATCATCCGTTTCGCGCGGCGCAGGGCTCGATCGGCAAAGTGTTGCCGGGACGGGAGTTTCGTCTCGCGGAGGATGGCGAGATTTTAGTGCGCGGCGAGAACGTAAGCGCGGGGTATTGGCAGGACGGCGGTGTACAGACGACCGGGGGTGAAGCGTGGCTGCCGACCGGAGACGTCGGTGAGCTC
>JAFAZL010000905.1 GCA_019239815.1 Acidobacteriota bacterium | reverse complement strand
TCGGCATGCCGGGAGCATATAGCTCGTAATTTGGAAAGTAAACCCAGTGGATCGTGGGGCACGGAAGCCGCGTAAGGCGCGGAAAGATAACGCAGAGACGCAAAGATCGCTGAGGGGCGCGGAGAGTTGGCGGCCACTATTTCACTTCTCCTCTGTGTCTGATCAAAGATCGATCGGCTAGATAATTTTATCCTTGGAGTAGCAGATTGATTCGAGGTTGCATTCGGTGCAGCGGGGTTTGCGCGCGATGCAGACGCGCCTTCCGTGCCAGATAAGTTGGTGCGAGAACTTGATCCAGTGTTCCTGTGGAATGATTTTGATGAGGTCTTGCTCGATTTTCTTCGGGTCTTCGTGTTTGGTGAGGTCGAGGCGGCGGGACAGGCGCATGACGTGCGTGTCGACTACGACGCCGCTGGCGATACCGTAGCCTGAGCCGAGCACAACGTTGCCTGTTTTGCGCGCCACGCCGGGGAGCGTGAGGATCTCGTCCATCGTTTTTGGAACTTCGCCTTTGAAATTCTCGATGATGCCTTTGCTAGCCCCCATGATGGATTTCGTCTTGTTACGGAAAAATCCGGTCGGTCGGATTTCTTGTTCCAATTCTTTTGGGTCGGCGTAGGCAAAGTCTTTTGGTGTTTTGTATTTCTGGTAGAGCGTTTTTGTGACTTCGTTGACGCGGACGTCGGTACATTGCGCGGATAGGATCGTAGAAATCAGCAACTGGAATGGATTTTCGTGTTTCAGTTCGCAGTTTGCTTCGGGGTAAGCTTCGTCGAGTTTCTGAAGAATGGCTGCGACGCGCTTGGGAGCGGTGGCGTCGCCGACGCGCTTTGCGACTTTGGCTTCGACTTTTGGTTTTTTTGCGGTCGAGCCGAGGACGGCTTTCGGCGGTCTAGCAGGCTGCTGCCTCTTCGCAACTTTCTTTTTGGATGGCATCGAGCAGTGAGTATATCAAACGGCGTGGGGCAGGCGGTTCCAGGAGAAAGAGGACAACAGTCGTTGCGATTTGGGTGAAGTTGAATCTAAACCCACACCCTCCCAAAACCAGGGAGAGTGCGGCACCCAAGAGCAGAATTGCTCGCACGGCTGGGGTCGAAAGGGTTCAATTTAAATCCCGTGATCTGGGAAGCGATCGCGGCTACAGGGTGGCCCCAGCTCGGTTACAAGCAGCAGAACGCAGCACTGCTTGGTTAGGTTGGTTGCGTGAGTTGAGGAAGAAGCGCGCGCAGGCGGCGGAAGGCTTGGCCGCGGTGGCTGTGCTGGTTTTTTTCTTCACGGGTGAGTTCGGCGAAGGATTTTTTCAGTTCGGTGAAATAAAAGACGGGATCGTAGCCGAAGCCGCCGGTGCCGACCGGCGACTCTAAGATCGATCCGTCAGCTCGCGCGCTGACGATGGCTTCGGCTCCGTATTTGCTGACCAGAGCGATCACGCAGACGAAATGGGCGGCGCGCTCGTTGCCGGTTTTCCCAAGCAATTCGTTCAACAATTTGTCATTGCGTTGTGCGCTTGACGCGTTTGGCCCGGCGTAGCGCGCTGACTTCACTCCGGGTGCGCCACCGAGCGCGGGGACGACGAGGCCGGAATCGTCGGCGAACACGAATGCGTTTTCTTCGAGGCCGCCGGTTTGTTGCGACCACAGTTGTGAATAATGCAGCGCTTTGCCGAGTGCGTTCTCGGCAAGGGTTGGCGCGTTTTCTTCAAACTCCCGCATCGTAGCGAAGCCGGGGACGAGCGCGAACTCAATTTCAGGAAAGGCGGATTTATCTGGCGAAGCGATTGTGCTCGCAGGAGCGGAATGGCGCGCCCAGTCTGCGAGGGCACGGAACTCGTCTAACTTTCCCGGGTTCGACGATGCGAGGTACAGCTTAACGGGAGCGCGCACTGAACTTTAACGGCAGGACAGCTCGTTGTTCTTCATTGAGGCGGCGGATGCCGGCGGCGGCGAGCGCTAGTAGGTCCTGCATTTCGCTGCCGGCGAAGGGGCGGCCTTCGGCAGTGGCTTGAATTTCGACGAAGTGGCCGCTGCCGGTCATGACGACGTTCATGTCGACTTCGGCGCGCGAATCTTCTTCGTAGGCGAGATCGAGGAGCGCTTTGTCGTCGACGATGCCTACGCTAGTCGCGGCGACGGTGTCGATCAGCGGCGAACTGCGCCAGATTCCTGCGGCGGTCATGCGCTCGAAAGCGAGGGCGAGAGCGACGAACGCGCCGGTGATGGATGCGGTGCGCGTGCCGCCATCGGCTTGAATGACGTCGCAGTCGATGAAGACGGTGCGCTCACCCATCGCTTCGGTATCGGTGACTGCGCGGAGCGAGCGGCCGATGAGGCGCTGAATTTCGACGGTGCGGCCGGTTTGTTTGCCGCGTGTGGCTTCGCGCTGCGTGCGCTCTTCGGTGGCGCGCGGGAGCATGCCGTATTCGCTGGTGACCCAGCCTTTCCCGCTACCTTTGAGAAATCCGGGCACGCCGTCGTCGACGGTCGCGGTGCAGATGACGCGGGTGTTGCCGAGTTCGATCAGGACGCTACCTTCGGCTGTCGAAATAAAATCGGGCGTGAGTTTCACGCTCCGCATCTGGTCGGGGTTGCGCCCGTCAACTCGCAAAGTTCCTCCGGAAAAATTTTATGCGCCGTTTGGCGTTTTTCGCGCGCTACGGTTTTGTGGCAGGTGGCGTCAGTTTGCCGGGGGTGGGACCGGGTGTCAACTTCTGTGAGGCACCGGGCTTCGCTGTTCCGGACGTTGCGGCAGCTTTTGGCGCACCTTTGACGAGCGAACCGAGCGGATTCGATACATCCGACGGAGTGCCCTGCGATTTTTGTACGGGCATGCTCATCGGCGACATTGGCGTGGCCTTCGCGTTGACCAAAAATGTGCGTGTGAGATCCAGGTGGCCGGCGAGCGTGTCGACTTCCTGGCCGTGAATCAGAATTTTGAGCCAGCGCACTTGCGGGACGTTGGCTTCGAGCGTTTTTGTGATCGAG
>JAFAZL010000200.1 GCA_019239815.1 Acidobacteriota bacterium | reverse complement strand
GCGGGAGTGGTTGGAATTCCAACCACTTCAGGGTTTCGCTGTAAGAGAAACGACCGGGTGGGCAGAGAGTACGTGAGCCTCAGAAACATTTCCAGAGAAACTTTTGACGAATTTGTAGTTGAACAACAATTGTCAACATCCCTCTTGATAACGTTGCATTGAATACAGATTCACATTCCAAAAGAGGCCAAAACCAACAGTTTCTGGCCGAAACCGCTCAAATGCGGGCGGATTCCGAAAAAATGGAAAGCTTGAACCTCAGGGCGCGATGAGAAGTCGGGCACCGGGAATGCGCGCGCACTCGTGCGACAGATATTTGTAAGTTTGGGATGAAAACCAACCGCGCGAGAGCCGGTCGCAATCGTGAGCGGGAGCCATCTTTTTTTGAGTAAGCCCGATAGCAGAGAGCCAAATGATCGGCAGGGCAATTTTCAGGCTAACGCACTCCTCGGTCGGAAGTGCTAAGGGGCAATACAAAAACTATACGCGACCGAAGGTGCCACGGCGCGGCCATTGAAAAACGAGCGGAGGTCGCGTTCGTGAAAAAGAGACGCCAGGAGTGGTGGGAGTGCCCTAATCATTTCTGCGGTGCGCAGATCCTCTTCCGGATGGTCGGCCCGACGCCGACGCGCATCGATCCAACGTGTTTTTGCGGAAGCACGATGCTACGGGTCGCGCTGACGCGAGGCCAACGCAGCGGATCGAGCGAGCATGGCCGCACCAATCGTGACACCACGCGTAGACGCGACTACGGATCGATTCCTTCCCCAGGAAAGCGCCCGGCTCTGCAGTTCGGACGACAGATAGGCGCAGTCGAGAAAAATGAAATCGGTCGCGAATTTTGGAAATGCTCAGACAAGCCGGAATGATTCCCTCGGGACACGCGATGAAAGATGACAACAGATCCCGCACGGCAAAGGTCGAAGGCACGAAAGTCGCCGAGCGCACATGTCGCGCTGAATTTATTTTCGACGTAAGGCGCGGCGGAGTTTCACAGCCGATCAAAGTGCTGAGCGATTGCATGTGCGACTATCGGCGTGCGGACTGGGAGAGTCGTTGGAATGACTGGCAGGCGCGACGGAATCCCTATCTGAATTTATTCCTGTGCGCGGAACATGCGCGTGAACTGGGACTAATGAAATAGCAAGCTTGCGCTGCAGGTAACTGTGCGCTCGCATGGTAGTTCATTGGGGCGAAAAAACTGAGATCCTTCGCTTCGCTCAGGATCACGGCAATGTTATGTCGCTGGTCGCTTCAGTTTTAGCGAATCGATCGTACTGAAATTTTAAGAATTCCAGGCTACGCGGGTGAGATGGCGCTTGCGGTCTTCCCACTCCGCGCCGGACAGGATGCGCGGGGCGACCTCAATCAGTCGCGGCGTCAGCTTGAAGACGGCGAGGGGCGTCCAGGGTTGGCCGGAGCGTGTGCGAAAGCCACTCTGGTTCAACGAATCAGCCATGCGGGTGTACGACAGGTCTTGAACGACCATCTCGGCCAGACGATTTAGGACTTCAAGTTCGGAGGGATTCTCCTCAAGGTGCAGGCAATCGCCGGCGATGCGAGTGCCGTATGGTATTTCTTCACCGAGTCGATCACCCCCTAAAGCGCGGACGCCGACCTCGGCTTCGCGCTGCCATTCAATTGCCGACAGGCGCCACCCGGCGCTTTCTTTTTGTTGAACGTACTCGGAACCCGGCCAAGCCGACAGCGTGTCGCGTGTCCACTCTATCTTTTTCATGACGGCCTCCTCGAGGCGATTCACTCACACCCATGCCGATGAAGACGGACCACCGTAGTGAGGACAGTGGCAATTCCAGTGCCTCTGACGCCACCGCGCAAGCTATTTAAAATACGCGGGTTAATTTTTCGATTGAGGTCGCCTTTATGGCGCGAGTGTTCGCTCATGGGATGAAGTGTCTCGGCGTCGAACAACCCAAATGCAGTGTTTGCCAAGAATGCACACGAGCTGGCGCGCAGATTGACGACGACCTTGGCCCCGGGGGTATGATGCTGCGTAACCCAGCTTGAAAATATTGATGAGTGGATGGCGGTAGAAGCGTGAACGTCGAACCCGTGTCGCCAGATCCAGTCGCAAAAAGGGCGGAGGAACGCACGCCGCTGGAGGTCATTGTCGACCTCTCCAGCGTGGATCTACGCTCACCCGCGCAAGCAGGCGTGACGGTAAACGTGAGCGCCCGAGGAGCTCGCGTTTTGACGACGAAACCTTGGAAGCCGAATGAGCGGCTGAACGTCCGGTCACTGCTGGGGAGCTTCCGTTCGCGAGCAAGGGTCGTGTACTGCGTGCCCGCGGAGAACAACGAGTTCGCAGTGGGATTGCAGTTTTTCGCAGCGGTCGGCCAGTGGCGAGTGCCTAGCTGAAGCACCTCAGTATTATCTTCGGGACCCGGACTAAGTACGCTCGGAATTAAATGCGCGGTCGATTCCCTTCCCGATTTGGAACCGCGTGCATATCTGTTATGAACCCAAAGTCTTAAGCCACCTTCCGACGCATCTGGTTGCGCTTCGCAGCCTCTCGCAAGTGTTCGCGCGCTTCTTTGGAATTCAAGGCGACCTGTTCGACGTTGCCCATGAATTCCGGATTGCACATACGCCTGCGAAGAGGCTTCAGGAATGGCTGCACCTTGGCGAATATCCCGAACATCTCGGCGGAGAATGCCGGTCGAAGGAAAGCCTTCTCGCTCAAGGTACCATCGAGAACGAAGGACGCGGCCATACCCCAATACGTGGTGACTTGGCGGAGCCACCTGTTCTGCTGAGATCCGTGCGCTATCTCGATTCTGAGGTAATCGGCGGCCGTCCGCGGCCAGAATTCTTCGCGCCACCAGCGGCGCGCCTTGCGCATCTCGGCGTCTTCGCGTAAACGAACGAGCTGAACGCTCAGCCGCGAATCCTGGATAGCGTTGTTGTTGCCCATCGGAGCTCCTGAGGAGCCGACTTTGGAAACGGCGCGCTTCTTATAACGATGGACCGTATAAATTGGGGACGCGGCTGGATGATGCGCATCGTAAGCCGGAGCCGAGCGGAAGTCAACTTTAAGTAATATGCCGCAATGGGGAATGATTCAAAGCAAAGAAGATGTCGGTTCGGAGCATTCCCATTTTGGGAGGTTCCGTTTTGGGAAGTTTCATTTTGGGAAGTTTCATTTTGGGAATTGGTCTACGCCGGATGCTATATTGGCGGAATGTACTCGCAAAAATTTCATGTCGATTTGACGATCCGCGGCGAGCGACGCGCTTGCCCGCTGGAATGGCTGGACCAGTTCTGTATGAGGAACTTTACGAACGCCGCGGACTTCGACGATACGCTGCCCGTCGGTGAAGGACGGGTTGAGGCGAGCTTTCGAGTCACGCCGGAGCGATTTGCGGAGGGCCTGGGCGCCTGGCTAACCCAGCGAGGAAAGGGTGAAGGGCAACGTGTCGAGGTTGAAGTGACCCGGGTTTAGACCGATGATTTGCCGGACTTGGCCATGCACTACGTCGGGCCAAGGCGGCTTTTATCTCCGGCAAACGCTTTCAATATATCGGGCAGCGCGGCCTGCGCGGCTGTTTCGCCTGCGGCGATCAATTCATCGGTGCGCGTGAAGTCGTCCCAAACGAATGGCTTGACGTCGGGCTCGATAATCACGTCGGCCTGCTGGCGCCAGGCTAAATCCGCGTGCTGCTGGATGATCGAGAACGAGCGGCTGATCACGTCGGCAGCTGTGCGCGGGGCGGTGAGGCTGCCGGCTTCGAGGTACACGGCGATGTTGATGTCGGCCCCAAGCAGGCTCGTGCCTTCGACGGGGACCGGCGCGGTGAGGAAACCATCAACCAGCGTACGGCCTTCGAATTGTACTGGGACAAACAGGCCGGGATAGGCGCAAGAGCCACGCAAGGGTGGGCCGATGGGTCCGCGCGTGTAGTAGACGGTGATGCCGGCGTTGATGTCGCTGGCGGCGATGGCGAAGGGCGTTTTGAGTTCCTCGAAGGTTTTCACCGGAGTAAAGCGCTGTAAGTAGCGCTCGAGGCGGAGATTGTTGGCCAGGCCGAGCCAGGACGGCGTCCAGCGGCCGAAGTCGGCAAAAGTGGTGAGGGCAGCGACGCGCTGCATGTCGTTGAGGGGAACGCCGGCACAATAAACGGCGCCGATCAGAGCGCCGACGCTGGTGCCGGCAACGCAGTCGATG
>JAFAZL010000705.1 GCA_019239815.1 Acidobacteriota bacterium | reverse complement strand
GCAGGCGGGCGAACTGGCTCAGACGATTCAGGTGTCGGGTGACACGCTGCCGCAGGTGGAATCGACGAACAACACGCTGGGCGGAATTATCGAGTCGAAAGTCGTGACGAATCTGCCGGTGAACGGGCGCGACTATCAGAAGCTGATCTTTTTGGTGCCGGGCGTGGCGGGTTCGCCGGACCAGATTACGGATTCGCCGGGATCGTTTGGAGTGTTTTCGGTGAATGGCGCGCGAGGGCGGTCGAACAATTTTTTGCTCGATGGCACGGATATGAATGACGGGTATCGGAACGATCCGGCGATCAATGAGGCGGGCGTGTTTGGAACGCCGGCGACGATTCTGCCGCTCGAAGCGGTGGCGGAGCTGCGCGTGCTGTCGAATTTCGAAGCGGAGTATGGGCGAAGCGCGGGCGGCGTGATCAACATCGTGACGAAGAGCGGCACGAATGAGTTTCATGGAGCTGGATTCGATTATTTTCGGAACACGGTGCTGAACGCGCGGAACTTTTTTAACTTCACGCAGGATGCAGCGACGGGAGCGCACATTCCGGAGAATCCATTTCACGACAATCAGTTTGGCGGTGCGCTGGGCGGGCCGATCGTGAAGGACCGGACATTTTTCTTTGTGGATTATGAAGGGACGCGCGAGTCGGGAGCGGAGAGCAGCCTTGCGTGCGTGCCGACGGCGGCGGACATCACGAACAATACGCCGGCGGGCGGGGTGAATCCGGTGATTGCGAATTTGATGGCGAAGAAGGGTTGGCCAACGCCTAATTTGACTGGGTCGTGCATCGCATCGCCGATGGACCCCATCGCGCAGACGCTGGTGAACAGCAACGCCTCGTTATCGACGCCGTTTTCGAATCGCGTGGACAGCTTGATTGCGAAGGTGGATCACCAGATCAATACGAACAACTTGCTAAGCGGCCGATATTATTTCGGCGACAGCAGCCAGAGTTTTCCGCTGGCGCTGACGGGCGGAGGTTTGCTGCCGAACTACAACACGTTCACGCCAACGCGTGTGCAGCTTGTGTCGATTTCGGAAGTAGCGACGCTTACGCCTTCCGTGGTGAACGAAGCGCGATTGGGGTGGAATCGATTCGCGGAAGGGTTTTTCCCGGAGGATCGGAGCTTCGATCCGTCGTCGATTGGGTTGGATACAGGGGCGACGGCATTCAATTTTGGGTTGCCGACGATTACGGTGTCGCCGTTCGCGCAGTTGGGCTCGGATAAGGGCGATCCGCGGTCACGTGTGGATTCGAACTGGCATTTCATCGACAACGTGTCGTGGAAGAAGGGGCGACACGACCTGAAGTTTGGATATGAGTTCCGGCGGACTTCGGTGTCGCAGATTTTCAATCGGACGGCGCGCGGGACGCTTAAGTTTGGGAGCTTCAGCGATTTTCTGGGAGGGATTCCGGACGGCGGAACACAGATATTTGGCAATACAAACCGCAACACGTTTGAAAATTCACACTCTTTGTACGCACAGGACAGCGTGCACTTGAAGAAGAATGTGACGTTGAGCCTTGGACTGCGGTGGGACTATTACGGCGTGATGCAGGAAAAGCACAATCTGTTCACGAATATCGATCCGACGAACGGCGAGTTGATCACGTTGAACGGCAAGAATTTGTACAACCCGGACCACAGAAATTTTGCGCCGCGACTGAGCGTGGCATGGGATATTTCGGGCAAGGGCACGACGGTAGTGCGCGCAGGATACGGAATTTTTTATGATGCGTTCTCGCAAGACTTTTTCATGGGGCATTTGCCGTTTAACAGCAGTTTCGACCCGGGGCCGGCGTACAACGGATTTGGGCCCGATCCGATTTCGTTTAACAGCGTGACGGCGGCCGTGCTCGCTTCAGGGACGCCGATCTATGGAGCGCCTGCGCCGATGAGCGATGCGTTTGGCGTTGACCCGCACCTGCGCACGCCGTACATGGAAAATTACAATTTGAATTTCCAACAACAGCTTGGAAAGCGGACGGTGCTGCAGATTGGGTACGTGGGGTCGCAGGGACACAAGCTATTTCGATTCCGCGACATCAACCAGCCAGGGCAGGCGGCAATCGACGCTTATGACTACGGAACGAATGGTTGCTGCGTGCCGCGCATCTTTGCGGCGACGAGCCCCTATTTCTACATCAACTATCAGGAAAGCTCGGCGAGCTCGAACTACAACGCGATGCAGGCGAGCTGGCGCGTGAACGATTGGCATGGCGTGACGTCGACGGTGAACTACACTTGGTCGCACTCGATCGACACGGCCAGCGACGGCGAAGATTTTGTGCCGAATGCCGCGCAGCCCAACGACAGCACGAATCCTCGGGGAAATCGCGGGAATTCGAATTTCGATGTGCGGAACCGCTTCACGTGGAATTTTATTTACCAATTCCCGAATCGGCGGGGCGATTGGAAGAAGCTTACCGACGGTTGGGGAGTCAATGGGATCGTGACCGTCCAGTCAGGGCAACCGTTCCAGCTCAACTACAATTTTGAGGACGACTACGACGGCAGCGGCGAATTTTTTGGGCGGCCGGATGTAGTTGGGCCGATTCAATACAATCACAACGATCCGTTCAACTTTTTGAATCTGACTTCATTTGCGGTGCCGTGCACATTGGTGGGAGGAACCGCGGCGACGAATTGCGTAACGGGCAGCTTCCACTTCGGCAACGAAGGGCGGAACTCGCTAATAGGGCCGCACTTCCGGCAATTTGATTTCTCGATTTTCAAAAACACGGCGATTACCGAGCGGTTGAAGCTGGAGCTGCGCCTCGAGGCATACAACCTGTTCAATCATCCGAATTTTGCGAATCCCTATTTGCCGGCGTTTATCGCGGACGCGGCAGCGCATGGGATCAGCGACGGGACCGGCGGGCTGGCGATCGGGCGGAGCCTGGGTTCGTTGCCGCTTACCACGACGGGTGATGTCGGCATCGGGTATCCGTTCCTCGGTAGCGGTGGGCCGCGGACGATGCAGTTGGCGGCGAAGTTTACGTTCTAAAGAGTAGCCTGAAGAAGGGCACGGCGTTTCGTGCCCCTACGGGTTGTTTGGGCGCTGACTCAAAAAGCTGGCGCCCTTTTTCTTTTGTGACCTGACGGCGGGGTTCGGCATCGAAGTCGAGTGCGTTGGGTTCGTCCCGTTGCGGCCTCCGATGTTCCGGCGTTCCGCGTAGTCGAGTTGGTACCCCACATTTCAGAGATTAAGGAAAAGTGATTATGAGTGAAGCAGCTCAGAAAACAGCGTTGGAGGCTCAGAAGCCAGAGACATTTGCGGCGAAGGCGTATGCGGCGAAGAGCGCGACCTCGGGATTGTCGCCATTCAGTTTCGAACGGCGTGTGCCGCTTGCGGATGACGTGCAGATCGAGATTTTGTATTGCGGCGTTTGCCACTCGGACCTGCACTATTCGCGTGATGAGTGGAGGGACGTAATGCCGGCGGTGTATCCGGCTGTGCCGGGGCACGAAATCGTCGGGCGCGTTGTGGCGGTCGGCAAAAATGTGAAGAGATTCAAGGAAGGCGACATCGCGGCGGTGGGCTGCATGGTGAAGTCGTGCGGCACATGCGTGAATTGCGTGGCGGGGGAAGAACAGTATTGCAACGTCGAATGGACGCTGACCTATGGCAGCACCGACCACATTCTGGGAGGCGTGACGTACGGCGGATACTCGGACGCGATCACCGTCGATCAGAACTATGTGTTGCGCGTTCCGAACGGACTCGATCCGGCTGGCGCGGCGCCGCTCTTGTGCGCGGGCATCACCACGTATTCACCGCTGCATCATTGGGGCGCGAGGAAGGGGCAGAAAGTTGGCGTCGTCGGGCTGGGCGGACTTGGCCACATGGGGCTGAAGTTTGCGAAGGCGCTTGGCGCGAACGTTGTATTGTTCACGACTTCGCCCGGGAAGACGGCGGACGCGGTACGGTTGGGCGCGGATGAAGTCGTGATTTCGAAGAATGCCGACGAGATGGCGAAGCATGCGAACAGCTTCGACTTCATTCTTGACGCGGTTTCGGCGGATCATGATCTCAATGCGTACTTGAATTTGCTGAAGCTCGACGGGACGCTGACGCTGGTTGGCGCGCCGGAGAAGCCGGCGTCGGTGGCGGCGTTCAATTTGCTGTTGAAGCGGCGGCGGCTTGCAGGTTCGGCGATCGGCGGAATTCGCGAGACGCAAGAGATGCTCGATTTCTGCGCGGAGAAGGGCATTACGGCGGACATCGAGAAGATCAACATCGACTACATCAATACTGCGTACGACCGATTGCTGAAAAGCGATGTGAAGTATCGGTTTGTGATCGATATGGAGTCGCTGAAGAAGTCGTAGTTTGCGACGTGTTGGGAAAGTCAAAATCCGCACCCTCTGAAACCTGAGGGTGCGGCACCAACAGCCGAATTTCCCAGCTGACATCCCGCGCGGTCTTTCATTCTGGGATTATTCCGGAGCTACTGACAGGTCCAGGTTTTCGATTGTTGTTTTGTCGCCGATGACTTCGATGGCGGCGATCTTGTCGTTGTCGAATGTGAAGCGGAGGACGCGGAAGAGGCGGCCACCGGGCGCGACGACGACACCGAGATTTCCATCCACCAGAACTGGGCGAGCAGCCTTGGCTCCGCGCGCGGCGGTGATCGCTTGCTTGGCCCATGCCGCTGCACCGCGGGCTTTCCTATCGACGCCTGGTGTTGCGGCCGTTTCGTCGACGAGGACCTCCACGTCCGGATCGAGGACGCCGACGAGGGCCTCGAAATCTGCTGCGCGCAGCGCTGTTAGAAATCTGTCGATGACTTTTCGCTGTTGTGCGAGCGCTGCGCCGGGAGTTGGAGGCGCGCCTTGGACCCGGCGGCGAGCACGGCTGGCTAGCTGGCGCGTCGCTTCGGGAGTGCGACCGACGATTTCTGCGATTTCATCGAACGAAGAGCCGAAGAGATCGTGAAGGACGAAAGCGAGTCGCTCGGCGGGGTCGAGGCGGTCGAGAACGACGAGTAACGCGAGGCCGACAGAATCGGCCATCACGGCTTCCTGTTCCGGATCGATCTTTTTCGAGACGACCGAAGGCGGCGCCGAATCCGGCGCGCTGGCGGATAGTGACTCTTCGCGGCGCGCCGTGCGCGAGCGGAGCATATCCAGGCAGACACGAGCGACGACTGTCGTCAGCCACCCTCCGAGGTTGTCGATTGCGTTGGCGTCGGAGCGGCTGAGGCGGAGCCAAGCTTCCTGCACTGCGTCGTCGGCTTCGCCCGCCGAGCCCAGCATGCGATAAGCGACCGCTTTCAGGTGTCCGCGATTTTCTTCGAATTTTTCTGCCAGAAAATCTTGTCCGCTTGTCACGTTCCCTCATTTCGTTTCGTCATGGTAGTGACGGAACAAACCGATCTTTTGTGACAGGAGACAAGGCCATGTTGAAAGCACGCATAAACAATCCAGCGATGTTGTTCCCCGAAGCGATGCAGCACTTGCAGGCGCTCTCGCAGATCTCGGAGCAGAGTGGAGTACCCGCGAAAACTCTCGCGCTGATGCATTTGCGAGCAAGTCAGATCAATGGTTGCGCGGTGTGCATTGATTTGCACGTCCGCTTTCCAAAGTACAAGGAAGAATCGACCGAACGTATGCTCGCGGTCGCAGCCTGGCGCGATGCCCCTACTTTACAGATGCAGAGCGCGCTGCTTTGGCTTTAACCGAGGCTGTCACGCGATTGAGCGATCGTGAGGATCCCGTGCCGGACGCGGTGTGGAATGAAGCGGCGAAGCATTACGACGAGAAGCAGCTCGGCGGGCTGTTGCTAACAATCGCTTCGGTCAACGTATGGAACCGGTTGAACGTGGCGACGCGGCAGGTGGCCGGCGAGTGGTTCAAGTCAGGGGAGATGCGAAGGCGCACATCTCACATCTCGAGAAGGCTTCGGCAGCGCGGTAAATTCGGCTGAAACAAAAGCGGCGGAGCGAATGTCTGAGTTCGCTCCGCCGCTCTGTGTTTTGGCGAAATCAATTGTCCTTGGCGTCGCCGGGAGTCGCGGTTGGGTACAGGCCGGGCAACGGGGTGTTTTGTTGTTCGCGGAGTTCGGGATGCGGAAATGGCTTGCGCGGGATCATCTTGTCGCGCATGGCCGCGTTGTAGACAAAAATCGCTTCGACGGTCGCGATTTGCTTCAGGTCGCCGGGCACGAGGTGTTCGTAAGTGTCCATGTTGGAGTGGTGCGTGCGCGTCTCGTAGTCGGCATCGTCCTGGATGAACTGGAAGCCGGGGACGCCGACGGCGTCGAAAGAAAGGTGATCGGTGCCGCCGGTGTTCTGATTCGTGATGGCGGTGACGCCGAGGTCGTCGAGCGGCTCCATCCATTGCTTGAAGATGCTGTACACGGCGCCGTTGTTTTGCGTGTAGATGCCGCGGATTTTGCCGGTGCCGTTGTCGACGTTGAAATAGGCGGAGACCATTTTTTGTTCAGGCTTTACCTCAAGCGGGCCGCCCGCCTTGCGGAGGAATTCGGGCAGATTCGCTTGATCGGGCGCGGTTGAGAGCGGGAAGCTACCGAAGTGTTGATTGGCGTAACCTTTGCTGCCGAAGAGTCCTTCTTCTTCACCCGACCAGAGTGCGATGCGAATGGTGCGGCGCGGCTTGGCTTTGAGTGAAGTGAGGATGCGCATCACCTCGAGCGCAACGACGGAGCCTGCGCCGTTATCCGTGGCGCC
>JAFAZL010000538.1 GCA_019239815.1 Acidobacteriota bacterium | reverse complement strand
ACCTGAAACCAAACAAAGAGTCGTAAGTATCGGATGCCGTCACTTCCACATAGACCTGCTGCTGCGCGCAAGCCGGTGCCCCGGCCGGGCATGCTCCCGGAGTTCCTCCCGGGCACGTGCATTGCTGAGTGGCGGCAATGGTCATGCCGTTCAGCCCATCGTTTTGAGCCGCCGCCGTTATCCCATTCAAATCCGCGGCTTGAATCAGGCTTTGTGCGCCATATTGCGCGCCGGCACGCGCGGCGTTCGAAATCAAAATGTCGAAGTATGCGTAGCGCCCAATCTCGATGACACCCACGCAAAGCACCAGGAGCAACGGTAATAGCAACGCGAGTTCGACAACGGTTTGCCCGCTCTTTGGCGAACTAAAGCGCCCGCTTCGCGCCGCCACAAATCCGCTTCTTTCCATGCCTTCACCAAACCAATACGCGCATCGAATCGTCCTAAGAAAGCGCCGCAATCGCGGCATTGATCGGAACCCCGGCTTTGCTTCGGGTTCACCAAAGGAGACGCGTCCACGTATACGTGTGTCCACTTTTGCGGACACGGCTCGCGCCGCGCGGTTTCTCTGTACTTCTTTCGCGCCGTCCATAACCTTCTACTTTCCTGCAACTTGCAGCCGGTTCGCGGGGACTTGCTTCACCGACCTTTGCACGGGGCTTTGGACGTGTCTGGAATCTTGCGATCCCGCAGCGAGGATAGGTGCAATCCCCGCTCCAGTCCACCGCCTTCCTGTGCAAAAACCTCGTAAACTCGCGGTCTCTTCTCCGCGCAGTCTCGGCGCTGTCTTTCCTTCTTTCGACTTCGACGGTCGATTGTCGCCCCCAACTTGGCCCTTGCGTTGCTCTCTCATCGTTGTGCTAGTCTCTTCAAAACGCCTGCGCTCCGCGTTTGTCTAATCAATGCGTCCGAGCGCACTTCCCGCATCGGCGTCGGCCCTCATCGTCTGGTTTGGAGATATCGCAGTGCGACATACCTCCCGCAATCGTAAAGCGAATCGCGAATCCGGCTACGGCCTGATCTTCGCCGCACTCGGTCTCGTTGTTCTCCTCGGTGCCGCCGGCCTTTCGGTCGACATGGGATATCTGCGCTACCAGCGCCGTCTCCTACAGTCCGCTGCGGACAGCGCTGCACTCGCCGGAGCCGCGCAACTCGGCGCCGGTGGTAGTGCCTTGCAAGCTCAGACGGCCGCGGAGAATGATTCCGCGCTCAACGGATTTCCGCAGGGCGGTGGCGTCACGATAACTACGACGCCGACTACGATAAACGGCAACGGCAACACGTTGCAGGTACAGATCTCGAAAAGCTATCCAACCTTTTTTATGCGCATTCTCGGCGGCTCGTTCAGCACGGTTAACGTCTCAACGACGGCAACAGCGCAATACCTCGGGGGGCGCGGCTGCATCTACGCACTCGCGGGCGGAGGCGGGATCAACCTCAACGGACGCGCCAGTGTCGATGTCCCGAACTGCAACGTAATTTCGAACCAGAACATCACTGGCGGCGGTTCGATCAGAGCAGCAGCCGTCGGCGCTCACGGCCGCAGCATCGGCACCACTCCTCCAGCAATTACCGGCACCGTGGAAACGAGCGACCCTTTGAACTATCTCGCAGCGCCGGGCGCAGGCGCCGGCTGTACCGACATAAACTATTCAAATGATCACGCCGGCCCTCAACCGCCATTAAATCCAGGCAGATATTGCGAAATTGTCCTGAATCCTGCAGTGCCCGGCCGGCGGGGCCAACCTGGTACCCCAGCTAACAGATCCGATCTGACTTTCAGGGCGGGCACATATGTCATCACTGGAGCGCCCGGGAAAAATGGTGGCCTCGATCTCGAAGGCAATGGCACGATCACCGGAACCGCAGGCGTGACTTTTTACATCGCCGTCGGCGCCGTCACCGTCGGGGCCAACCAAACGATTCATCTCAGTGCCCCTACAAACGATCCCTACGCCGGAATTCTTTTGTTCCAACCGGCAGGAAACAACGCCACAGCGACGATCACCGGCAACGGCGGCGGTTCCTACGTGGAAGGCGCCCTTTATTTCCCAAATGCTACTCTCAATCTCGACGGTGCCGCGAACAATCGCAACATCGAGTACATGGTGCTGGTCGCAAAGACTCTGAATATCAGAACGAATGTTAGTTTCCTGAGCGACTACAGTTCATTGCCGCACGGCTACTCGCCTGTTCGGACAGCCTCTCTCATTCAATAAATCTCCCGCATCCGATTTGCGCCGCCGCAAATGTTGTATCTTTGCGTAGAATGTCGAACATTCAAGTCACGTTTGCAAACTTTCGCGCGGTAGAGAATTGTTTGGGATCACCGACAGCACTTCGCGCCTGATGCGCCCGGTGAAGCTCATTCCACAATGGAGGTCGGTCTGCGGTGTTTCAACCCCTCTCGCAGAAAGCGCCACTGGCCGTCATTCTCTTCGCCGCCAATCCTCGCGGCGTAAATCTCGAAATCGTCATCCCGCTCGCTCTCTCCTGCCTCGCCATCATGGTCATCCTCCCCATCTCCGCCGCGCGTAGCCGCCTCCACATTCCAGGCTGGGTCGGCTTCGCCCTTTTCAGCTTCGTACTCTCTTACACCTGCGCCCGCATCTCCGGTGTCCACAGCTTCGTCGGTCGCCCCACCGGCGTCTTCTTCTCGATCGCCTGCTTCCTCTTCCTCGCCGCTGCCCTCGGCTCCGTCCTCGCCCTCTTTTTCTACAAAGATCCCCCCATCTCCTAACCTCGAGCCCTGCCCCTTAACGATCGTTCGCCGTCAGCCCACAACTGTCATTCCGAATGGAGTGGGCCGGCGCTCTTTCTTCACGTTCGCTTCTGAGCGAACGTGCCGGCCTGCGCAGTGAGGAATCTGTTGTTTCTTCGATGTGTGCTTCAATCCTCTACCGTTCGCGCAGCCTCTCGCCCATCCCGGCCCGCAAAAAACTTGCTAAACTACCCGCGAGCGCCAAACAAAAATGAAATCCCTCCTCCTCACCCAATACAACCACCTCGAAATCACCGACACTCCGAAGCCATCCCCTTCCCCCGACGAAGTCCTCATCGAAGTCGCCGCCTGCGGCATCTGCGGCAGCGACGTCCACGGCTTCGACGGCTCCACCGGTCGTCGCATTCCCCCTCTCGTCATGGGGCACGAAGCCGCCGGGCGCATCGCCGCCCTCGGCGCAAACGTAAAGAATTTCAGCGTCGGCGAACGCGTAACTTTCGACTCCACCGTCTTCTGCGGCGCCTGCCCCAACTGCCGTCGCGGTGACATCAACCTCTGCGACAATCGCCAGGTCCTCGGCGTCTCCTGCGGCGACTATCGCCGCTCCGGCGCCTTTGCCGAATACATCGTCGTCCCCGCCCGCATCGTCCACCGTCTCCCCGACAATCTTCCATTCGCGGAAGCCGCCATGCTGGAAGCGACCGCGGTCGCGTTGCACGCCGTCAAACTCACGCCGATCGATCACGGCGAAACCGCGCTCGTCGTCGGCGCCGGCATGATCGGCCTCCTCATCCTCCAATCGCTTCGCGCCACCGGAACGAATCGCGTTTTCGTCGCCGACGTCGACGACTCCCGCCTCAAAATGGCGAAAGATCTCGGCGCCGCCGAAGTCCTAAACGCAAAATCCAATCTCGCCGCGCAAGTTCTCAAACTCACAAATAGCGTCGGTGTCGACGCCGTCCTCGAAGCCGTCGGTCGCACCGAAACCATTGCCGACAGCATCGACTCCGTCCGCAAAGGTGGCACCGTCACGCTCGTCGGCAACTTCGCGCCTGAAGTAAAGGTCCATCTAC
>JAFAZL010000525.1 GCA_019239815.1 Acidobacteriota bacterium | reverse complement strand
ACCGCATCCGCTCTTCTCAGCCTTCATCGGCGCCGCGATCGAGCATAAAAAAAACAAAAATCGCCCGGTAGCTGAGTCCCATCGCGCCCAAGCCGTAGCCGTCGGCCCGCACGCCACTGCCTAAATCGCCGCGGCTCCACGGGCACCGGAGCCGATGCTCTGTGCTATCTTTCTGGCGCATCCTATGAACGAAACAAAATCGCACGAAATCCCGCTGCACTCGCTGCGCCTCGGCGGCAAGAATCCGCTGTTCTTAATCGCAGGCCCGTGCGTCATCGAATCCGAATCCCACGCGCGCAAAATGGCCGAATCTGTCGCCAAAATCGCATCCGACGCCGGAATCCCCTACATCTTCAAAGCCTCTTACGACAAAGCCAATCGCTCCTCGTCAAAATCCTTTCGCGGTCCTGGCGCCAAAGAAGGTCTTCGCATTCTCGGTAAAATTAAATCCGACCTGACACTCCCCGTCCTCACCGACATTCACGAACGCGAACAAGCCGCTCCCGCAGCCGAAGTCGTGGACATCCTGCAAATCCCCGCCTTCCTCTCTCGCCAAACCGATCTTCTCGAAGCCGCTGCCAAAACAAATCGCATCGTCAACGTGAAGAAAGCCCAGTTCCTCTCGCCCTGGGATATGAAAAACGTCGTCGATAAAATCGCCGCCACCGGCAATAACAACATCATTCTCACCGAACGCGGCGCCACATTCGGCTACCAGAATCTCGTCGTCGACGTCCGTTCTTTTCCGATCATGAAAAAATTCGGCTATCCCGTCGTCTTTGACGCCACGCATTCCGTGCAACTCCCAGGCGGTCAGGGTGATGCCAGCGGTGGCCAACCCGAGTTCATCGAGCCTCTCGCCCGCGCCGCAGTAGCCGCTGGCGTTGACGGCGTCTTCCTCGAAACGCACGACAACCCCGCCGAAGCCCTCTCCGACGGCCCCAATGCGCTGCCTCTCTCGCAACTCCCTCAACTCCTCGCTCGCCTGAAAGAAATCTCCGGTCTCGTCCGAAGGTGGAACGCGCAATGAGTCTCGATACAGCGCGTCGGGTTCTCCGAATCGAAGCCCAAGCCATCCAGGATGTGCTGACGCGGCTCGACGCAACCTTCGAAAAAGCCGTCAATCTCCTCTTCTCCTGCAAAGGCCGTGTGGTTCTCACCGGCATGGGCAAGTCCGGGTTAGTCGCGCGAAAAATCTCTGCGACGTTCTCCAGCACCGGCACGCCGTCCTTCTTCCTTCATCCAGCCGAAGCGGTCCATGGCGACCTCGGCATGCTCGCTCGCGGCGACACGCTGATCGCCGTCTCCTACGGCGGCGAAACAGAAGAAATCATCCGCCTGCTCGAAACACTCAAACGGCTCGAAATCCCGCTGATCACCCTCACCGGCAATCTAAGATCCACGCTCGCCGAATCCAGCGACATCACCCTTGACGTCAGCGTGAAAGAAGAAGCCTGCACGCTCAACCTCGCTCCCACTGCGAGCACGACCGTCGCGATGGCCGTCGGCGATGCGCTCGCCGTCTCGCTCCTCGAACGCCGCGATTTCCGCCACGATGACTTCGCCGCACTCCATCCCGCCGGCCGCCTCGGCAAAAAGCTTCTTCGCGTCGAGCATCTGATGCACGCCGCCGACGCTCTCCCTCGCGTCTCACTCGAAACTGGAATGCCTGACGTCTTCCACGAGATGAGCGCGAAAAAACTCGGAATGACCACCGTGCTTCATCCCGATGGAAAACTCGCCGGCATCATCACGGACGGCGATCTTCGTCGCTTGATGGAAAAACAAGGCGGCGCCACCCTCGCTCTAACCGCGGGCAACGCCATGACACGCAATCCCCAAACCATCGGCCCACACGTCTTGGCCAGTGAAGCTCTAAACGCTATGGAGAAGAAAAAAATCACCTCGATCGTCGTCGTGGACGACTCCGCCAAAGTAGTTGGCGTAGTCCACCTTCACGATCTCTGGACCTTGGAGCTAATTTAGGATGGCCAGCCCCACCACGAAAAAAATCTCCCCCGCCGTCGCGAAACGCGCCAGACAAATCAAAGTCTTCCTCATGGACGTAGACGGCACCATCACCGATGGCAGCGTCACTTTGCTCTCCCAACCTGATGGCACTGCCCTCGAAATCAAAACCTTCGACGCCCACGACGGCCAAGGCCTGACGCTCGCCCACACCGCCGGCATCCGCACCGGCGTCATCACCGGACGCGGCAGCGCCGCACTCCGCCGCCGGTGTCGCGAACTCAGCATCGAATACGTCTACGAAAAGCAGCCGCACAAAATCGCCGCCTACGAAGAAATCCTGAAAAAGTCTGGCGCCAAGGAATCCGAAGTCGCCTATCTAGGTGACGACCTGCCCGATCTGACGGTAATGCGCCGAGTAGGATTCGCAATAGCGGTTGGCGACGCCGCCCCCGAAGTAAAACACGCCGCCCACTACGTCACCTCCGCCGTCGGCGGCAAGGGCGCAGCCCGCGAAGTCGTCGAGGTTCTCCTGAAATCCCGCGGCACCTGGAACCAAATGATCGACAAAGCCCGCGCGTAGCAACCACCGGCATCATTACTTCCTGCTTCCCTTTCTCTGATTTGGTTCCCGCTCCAATCCCGGCGATAATGTTGAACTCAACCTTTCTTCTAAGGACCATCGCAAATGGCCAACGCTTGGCACGACGTCTCACCCGGCAACGAGCTTCCGCGCGACTTCACCGCGGTCATCGAAATCCCGCTGGGCTCCAATGTTAAATATGAGCTCGACAAGCCCACCGGCCTGCTCAAAGTCGACCGCATCATCCACTCGGCTGTCTTCTATCCCGCTAACTACGGCTTCATTCCGCAGACCTACGCCGAAGACAACGACCCTCTCGATGTCCTCGTCCTCTGTCAGGAGCCCGTTCAGCCGCTTGCGCTCATCAAAGCCCGCGCCATCGGCCTCATGACCATGATTGATTCCGGCGCTAGCGACGACAAAGTCATCGCCGTCGCCACCAACGACCCCGAGTTCAGCGACTACGTCGAGGCGCGCGATCTCCCGCAGCACCGCTTGCTCGTGTTAAAGCGCTTCTTCTCCGACTATAAGCAGCTCGAAGGCAAGCGCGTCGAAGTCGAAGACATCCGCCCCGCCTACGCGCCCTCACCGTCATCGAACGCTCCCTCGCTCGCTACAAACAAGACCGCGACAAGCTAACCGCCAACCTCATCACGAAGTAGCTGTTGTACATCCTCCCGCAACCTAGAATGAGCCCAAAAGCCAAGTCCGTTGCAATTGCGATTGGCCTGGCCTCCCTCTCGGGGGTCTTGGTTGGATATGGGCAACTTGGTCCGCTATCGCCGTCCGAAGGACGACCGTCGCTCGCCGCCTGGGCGATCTGTGCCGTTCTCCCGCTCTTGCTCACACTCGTCGCTACCGTTATCTCGAAAGACTGGATCGTCAGGCTTGCGTTGCTAGTTGAATTCACGTGGTTCCTAAGAATCACGTTCGATACGTTGCGACTCTCCCGAATCGTATAATCACCGCAGCTTTCGCTCGCCAATACACCGCCGAGTGTAGTAGCATTGCCGCGACCCGTAGGAGCCAGCGTGAAACCGCTTCGCCTCTCCAAAGCCGAAACCCGCATCCTCGAGCAATACTGGAAACTCGGTATCGCATCCGTGCGCGAGATCCTCGAGAGCCTTCCCGAAGATGAACGCGTCGCGTACACCACCGTCCAAACTCTTGTCTATCGCCTCGAAGAGAAAGGCGCCCTGCGAAAAGTAAAAAAGATCGGCAACGCCCAACTTTTTCAGCCAGTCATCAATCAGAGCCAATACCGAGGGCGACTCGTCCGGGATTTACTCGAGCTATTCGGCGGCTCGCCCCGACTGCTCGTTTCGAATCTGCTCGAAAACGGAACCCTTACTCTTCGCGACCTGAAAGCGCTGCAAAGCGCCACCCCTGGCGAGAAAAATGGCCGCGCGAAAGGAGGCAAGCGTGCATGAACATATCGCGCGCGCGATGTACTACCTCAGCATTCACCTGCTCTTCGCCTCGGTCGTCGCCGCCGCAGCGTTGGCCCTGACTTCAACTCTCCGCGCCAGCGCCACAACGAAATATTGGATCTGGATCGCCACCGCCTTCAATTTCGTTCTGCCTTCCGGCGCGCTCATCGACAAGCTCTGGGCCCCGCATTTCCCGTGGGCTTATCCACTCGGCGCGATAGGTGGCCCGGTGTGGGAGATGACGCAAGGCCGCACCGCCATCATTCTCGCCGCGGTCTGGCTGGCTGGCGCATCTCTGATGCTCTTCCGATTGATCAGGCGGATTCGCAAAGAGCGTCACGAAGCCAGAGCGCTAACGCCACTCAGCGACACCAGCACACCTGCAAATCTTCTAGCAGATGGGATCCCGGTAAACTTCGGCGATAAGAATTCAGGCCCTGCAGTTCATGGTGTTCTTCGCCCACAAATCCTGCTCCCCTTCGGCATCGACCGCCAACTAAATCCACGCGAATTCAACGCCGTCTTGATTCACGAGGTAGCTCACGCGCGGCGTCGCGACAACCTCCTTCGTCTACTGTACGAAGCTTCCCTCTGTGCGCTCTGGTTTCATCCGCTGATGTGGCTCTCCGGCGCTCGCCTCAGCCTGTACCGCGAACTCTCGTGCGACGAAGCCGTAATCCGTCACGCCCACGGCAAAGAACTCGTCTCAGCGCTCGCCAAGCTCGCGATTCCGCATCAAGCCGGCGTCCTTCAAGCAACCGCCTCTTCCCACCTGAGCTACCGCGTAGCCCTTCTCGCCCACCCGCCCCAAAAGACACGCCGCAAAGCAAACCTTCTGCTGACATCGCTTTTCTGCGCCGTGGTCGCTGCTGCCATCTTCCAAACCATCGCACACACAGCCTGCTGCTTCGTCACAAGACATTAGTCACGCATAACTTCTGCTCACCTGATCTCGCTTGTTGCATCTATTTGACATATTCTACGTAGAATGTAGTAGAGTAGACGCAAGTCGTAGTAGTTAAGACAGAGTATTG
>JAFAZL010000426.1 GCA_019239815.1 Acidobacteriota bacterium | reverse complement strand
CGGCTTCCCGTTTGAGCTCGGAATCTTTCTCGTTGCGCGCGATGGTCACGAGTCCTGCAGCGTTGTTCTGAATGAAGTAGGCATTGATGACTTCGCGGCGCACGGACTTGTCGGAGTCCTTGGAGTAGATCGTCTGCAACGCTTTCGCGGAATCAGAGGAGTTGATCAGGCCGAGATTGCGCACAGCGGTGCGGCGCAATTCGGGATCTTTCTCGCTGGTCGCGGCTTGCACCAGGCGGTTGGAATCGCCTGCGAGAAAAAATGCCTGCAGGATTTCGCGCTTCACGTTGGTTGAGGTTTCGCGTTGATACAGCTGCTGGAGTTCATCGACGCCGTGCACCAGACCCAGCTGGCGGATTGCTTCACCGCGCAGCGATTCGCTCTTTTCACCTTTGGCGGCGGTGAACAAGTCGTCTTTGTCGCCCGAGATCATGTAGCTGCGAAGAATCGCGCGTTTGATCGATTCGTCGCCGGACTTTGCGTAGACGTCGGCGAGGATCTTGTGTGAATCCGCACCGCCAAATGTCCCCAAGTATTCGACGGCCTTGCGTTGCAGGTCGGGGTTGCTCTGGCCGGCCGCGATGCGGCCGAGGATCTGCTTTGCTTCGGGCGAGCCGCTTTGGGCGATGACGAAGAGCGCTTTCGATTTCTCTTTCGGCGTGCCGGTGCCGGTCAGCACTTTTTCGAGGAGAGGAAGCGCGCGCTCAGGATCGCTGTTCATCAAGCCCTGAATCGCGAGCATCTTCAAATCCTCGTTATCCTGTGATTCGGGACGTGGCGCCTGGCCGGAGCGCTGGCGAACTTCGATCTCGAGTGCGCTGGCGTCCTTTTGCCAGCGGCTTTGCGGGAAGCGATGCTTTAGATCGGCGAGCGTCGCGAGGGCCGCGTCGCGTTTGCCTTGGCGATTCTCGGCGTAAGCTTTCCAGTAGAGAGCCGCATCGGTCTGGGGGCCGTTGCGTTCTGCGAGTTCGGTGAACTTGGATTCGGCGCGATCGTAGCGATCTTCGTCGAGTGCTTCGCGGCCATCTTCGTAGAGCTCCTGCAGGCGATCGCGCTCTTCCTGTTCGCGATCGCGTTTCTCCTGTTCCCGGTCGCGCTTCTCCTGCTCGCGGTCACGTTGTTCTTGTTCGCGATCGCGTTTTTCCTGGTCGCGATCGGCTTGCGACTGTTGCGAATCCTGCGCGGAGTCGTCGGCCTGCTCCTGGTCTGGCGCTTGTGCCTGTGCCAGGGACGCTGGCTGTTCGTGTGCCGCAACGCGCAAAGCGGGCGCGGCGACCAGCGCGAATCCCAGCGAACCGTAACACAAGCCTCTGAGAATCAACCTGCGCCAAATCTTAATCTCAACTGCGCTCATATCTTGTTCCTCTCTCCAGTTCCTGAGCCGTTCTGCACTGTGGCAGGTGCGGCAGTCCTCTCGCGTTGCTGCAATTCTTTGCCGACCACTCGAACCTTGAACAAAATCCCGCGCGCGGCGATGCGCTGCTGCATTTCGTCGAGCTGTGCGGGTGTTACTTCGCCAGGGCTGTGCGCGACGTCGAGCAAAACGCGCTCGAGTTCGTCGAGTACTCCGGCGAGCGCCGTGTCGCCTTGCTCCAATGCCGTTTGGCGATACAGTCGATTCTCTTCGACGAGATCTTCGGCGCGGCGTCTCTCTGCCGAAATATTTATTTCTTTCTGCTTGCTGCTTTCAGGTTCGGTGTTGCCGAGCTCGATCAGCATCATTTCAGAGCGGCCCAGGTGTTCGCCGACAGCCATGACGAGAACGCGCTCGCGAATTTTCGAACTGTCGGCAGTCGCGACTTCGGTCGGGGTTACCGTGTGCTTGCTAACTCTCCCCGCCAAAAACGCAACGATTGCCAATGCAGCAACCGCGCCGAGCGCAGCGAGTCGCCGCGGCTCGAGCCATGCGCGCCAGCCAGCGGCGAGGCTGGTGGAATCGAACTGCCACCAACGTACGGGCGGGCGTTCGGGCAGGCGCGGGGCAATCTTTTGCCACACGCGAGCGCCGTAGTCGGCGCCAGGATCGGGCACCGGAAGCGAACTCAACGCCGCCAGAACCGCGTCGATGCGGTCGAGCTCCGCGCGGCATTCGGGGCAGTCGGCCACGTGCGTCGCGATCGCCTCGCGCTTGGCCGGCTCACCACCGTGATACGCGATCAATTCTTCCTCATTCGGGTGATTCATGATTCCGTTCCTACACTGCGTGTCTGGCCGCGCGGCTCGACAAACGGCTCAAGCGCGCGGCGCAATTTTTGTACTGATCGAAAAATCGTGTTCTTCGCGGCGCTCGAGCTCGACTTGAGCGCTTCGGCGATTTCCTCGATTCCCGAGCCGCCCCAATGGCGCATCACAAACGCGGTGCGTTCCGCGGGAGTGAGTTGCTGGAGAGCCTTGCGCATGTGCTCGGCGAGTTGTTCGCTTTGCGCGAGGCGCTCGGGATTCGGCGCCGAGTCGGGCACGAAGCTCATCGCGTCAACTTCGATTCCATCTTCATTCGCGCGCGGCGCGGGTTCCCGATTCGCGTCTTCGCTCTTGCGCTGGCGCATGCGATCGATCGCATAGTTCGCGGCGATGCGATACACCCACGTGCCGAAGTTGGCGCGTGCTGCGAACTGGCTCAATTTTTGGTACGCGCGCAAGAACGCCTCCTGCACCACTTCCTCGGCGTCGTGTTGATTGCCGGTCATGCGATAGGCGAGCCGGAAGACGTTGGGGCTATGGCGCTCGACCAGAACGCGAAAGGCATCGCGATCGCCCGCGAGCGTTCGCTCGACGGCGATGGCGTCACTGTCACCAGTGGCTTCCACGCTCGGCCTCATCCGGTTCATTAGACAGGATTTCGGGGTTGCGGTTAGGTTTGTTTTCGGAACGGTGACTTGCGGACGTCGCGAGCGCTAACGCCCTTATTTACAGTGGGTTATCTGCCGGTAAGCTTGGAATCGGGCGGTGCGGTGATTCACTCGTAGCGTAAGGCCATCATGGGATCGACGCGCATTGCGCGCCGCGCGGGCACGTAGCACGCGGCGAGCGCCACTCCGAAAAGAAGCAGCGCCACTCCCGCAAAAGTGACGGGATCTTTTGGCGCAACTCCGAAGAGGAGGCTCGACAGGAATCGTGTCAGCGCCAATGCGCCCAGCGTGCCCGCGAAAATACCGATGAAAGCCAAACCGGCTCCTCGCCCCAGCACGAGCGCAAGCATGTTTTTTGGTTGCGCGCCGAGGGCCATGCGCACGCCAATTTCTTGCGTGCGCTGGCCGACGGTGTAACTCATCACGCCGTAGATGCCGACCGCCGAAAGCACGAGTGCGAGTCCAGCCAGAACACCGATCAGCAGCATTGCGAATCGGCGCGGCGAGAGAGAGCGCGAGAGCAATCCATCTAGTGTCGTGACTTCGTTCACCGGCACCGTGGGATCGACTTCGTGCACGATGGCAGTCACCGCGTTAGCAATCGCGGAGGGGTCGGATGCCGTGCGGACCAAGAGATGGAAAGGCCATCCGCCAGCGAAGTAAGCGTCGTAGGTGGGCCCCGCTTCCAAGCCAAACTGGTGCACGTTGCCGACGACACCCACAATCGAAAACCAACATGGCTTGGGATCAAGTGAACAGAAATTCAGCCGGTGACCAACGGGATCTTCGTTCGCGAAAAAGCGCTTTGCGATCGTTTCGTTGATCACGATTTTGTCTTGCAACGTCCAATCGTCTCGACTCAGGAAGCGGCCTCTAACAAGAGGGATTCCGACCGTTGCGAAATACTCGGGAGTTACGACCCGAGTTTGTGCCACTGGCCGAACTCCCGCGTCCAGGATCGGTTGTCCTTCGATGATGAACCGCGAAGCCTGGCGCAGTTCAGAGCCGAGCGGCAGTGTGGAAATGCCTGCCGCCGATTTCACACCGGGCAGAGCATTGACCTTCTGCACGATCTGATCAAACTGGAGCGCTTGCTTCTTGCCCAGATCCAGTTGCTGCGTATCGGTGAGATTGTCGGCGACTTCGGGTGGGAGTTCCGCTTGCCGTAACTGCATACTCAGGATGTGATCGGTTTGAAAACCAGGTTCGACATCCAGCAGATGGCGGAAGCTTTGCAGCAAAAGCCCGGCGCCGATCAGCGGAATCAATGCGAGCGCAATCTCGGCGACAACCAAAGTGTTGTGAACGCGATGGCTGTTGGGCGCGGCAGAACCTTTGCCTCCTTGCTTCAAGACACCATATAAGTCACGGAGTCGTGCGCGGAGCGCTGGCAACAAACCGCAAAGTATTCCCGCTGCCAGGCAAATGACGACCGTAAAGCCGAGCACACGAAGGTCAAGACCGACTTCGGGGATGAGTGAAAGTTCGGGCGGCGCGACGGCGCTCAATGCCCGGATTGCCGCGCCGGCGAGCAACAATCCTGCACAGCCGCCACAAAAAGACAGAAGCACGCTTTCGGTCAAAAGTTGCCGAACCAATCGCCCAGGTGCCGCTCCAAGCGCTGTCCGCAGCGCCATCTCTCGTTCACGAGCCGCATTTCGCGCCAACAGCAAGTTCGCGATGTTCGTGCACGCGATCAACAGCACTAGTCCGACCGCGGCGAAAAGCACCAGCAACGTCGCACGCATTTTTACGGCGGATGGGTCCTCCAAAGGACGCACCATCGTTCCCCAACTCTGGTGAGAGTCTGGGAACGCCACGCACTCATGCTGAAGCAGCATCTGCATTTCAGCGCGCGCTTGATCGATGGTGACTCCGGGTTTGAGGCGAGCGACGGCCACCGTTCCGTGGTGAACGTGATCGGTCAAGGCCCCGTCGTGACTTAACGGCCGCCACAGATCGATGTCGCGCCCGATCTCAAACGTCTGTGGAAGCACCCCGACGATTTGATATTTTTGCCCGTCGAGCAAAACGTCTCGTCCGACGACGGCCGGGTCGGCTCCGAAACGCCGCTGCCAGAACCCGTGACTCAAGAGCGCGACCGCTGGTCCGTGCACCTTATCTTCTTCGGGCAAGAATGTGCGGCCTACTTCGGCTCGAATTCCGAGCAACGGAAACAAATCATAGCTGGCAACGTCGGCCTGGACTCGTTCCGGTTCGCCGATGCCCGTCAAATTGAATCCTTGCGGCGGTTCGGCGTACGAACCCATTGCGGAAAAGCTTTTCGCGTCGCGATGAAAATCCACGTAGTCGCCCGCGGATAACCCCACCGGCTGAAAACCAGGATAGGTATTCCAGATTTCGACAAGTGACGAGGGATCGGTGTAGGGAAGCGGGCGCAGCAGAACGCTTTGGACGACGCTGAAGATCGCGGTGTTCGCTCCGATACCTAGCGCCAGCGTGATGACGGCAATCGCGGTGAAGCCGGGAGTTTTGCGCAGGGTGCGAAAACCAAATCGCACATCGTCGGCGAGATCGCTGAGCCAGCTTGCCTTGGCCATGGTCCACCTCACACCCAAACAACGGCTGCGAATGACGCTTTACTTTACTCCAGACGCGCTTCGCAGGATTCCGTAATCAACTCAATCCCAGGACGTGCGCGCCGTCGGCGCCGTTTCGTCTGCGCTCGCGCACTGCGGTATGATGTCGATATCGAGAGCGAATCGCGGGCTTCGTATTTGGAGAGCGAAGTCGCGCAGGAGAAGCTAGTTTGATTCCACGTTACACCCGGTCGGAAATGGGCCGC
>JAFAZL010000250.1 GCA_019239815.1 Acidobacteriota bacterium | reverse complement strand
ATACGCCTCGTCGATTGAAACCATCTCCACGATTGGAGAAAATTTCCCCAGAATAGTCGCGATGCGATCGCTCCACTCTCCGTATTTATGATGATGACCATCGAGAAAAATTCCGTGAGGGCAAAGTTTGCCTGCCGTGCGCAGCGGCATTGCCGAGTGCACGCCGAATTTGCGAGCTTCGTAGCTGGCGGAAGTTACGACCCCTCGTTGATCGGGGCTGCCACCACCGACAATGACCGGTTTTCCGCGCAATTCGGGCCGTTCGAGTAACTCGACCGAAACGAAGAAAGCGTCCATGTCGACATGGAGGATGGAGGCTGTCGATGGAAGCGAATGCTCTTCCACCGCTCCGTGAATCGCTCGAAACCGTGCCAAGTCCGGCATGCCCGTAGCCTACGCTCGATTCGTGGTGGTGCCAATCTCGGTGCGTTCCGCCGCGATGACGCGAGGGATTCCAGCGAGATCGTTCGTCACACCGACACGCGTCCACTCGGGCGTTTCGAACAACGGCTGCACCGCAGGCAAACTGTTGTGGCCGAGTTCGAGGACGAGGATGCCGCCGGGTTCGAGATGTTCGGCCGATTGCGTTACGAGATCGGCGTAGAGTTCGTAGCCCTCTTCGCCGCCAAAAAGCGCCATTTCGGGTTCGTGATCGCGTACTTCGCGCGCAAGCGTCGAAGCCTCGTTGCGACCGATGTAGGGCGGGTTGCTGGCGATGAGCCGGAAACGTTGTGACGAAGGAAGCTCGTCGAACAGATTCGATAGAACGAATCTGATGCGGTCCGCAAAGCCCGCGCGCTCGGCATTACGGCGCGCGACTTCCAGGGCGGAAGGCGAAATATCGGTGGCAATAAATTCTGCGCCAGGCAAATCCTTCGCCAGCGCGACTGCGATACATCCGGAGCCGGTGCCTATGTCGGCGACGTTCAGCCCTTCACCGCTGAGTGTTTGCTTGCGGCCGGCGCGAATCTCGCGGACGGCAAGGCGATCCAGCGCCACTTCGATAACATGCTCGGTTTCGGGGCGAGGAATCAGGACGGCAGCCGTGACTTCGAATTCGATTCCCCAGAATTCCTGTTTCTCCGTGAGATATTGCGTAGGTACGCCGGTGACGCGGGACGCGATGAGCGCAAAGAATTCGAGTTCCTGCTCTGCGGACAATTCGTCTTCGGGATGAGCGTAGAGCCACGTGCGATCTTTCTTCGCAACGTGGAGCAGCAACAATTCAGCCGCAAGCGTGAACGATGGAACTCCGGCGTCTCGGAGTTGACCAATCCCTAGTTTGAATGCAGTCTTGGCGTCCATGCGAAGGTGTGTTGTTGTTGACCCGCGACAAAAATGAGGCACAGAAAGGGACTTCAGCCCTGAGAATCCTAACAGCAAGCTTTTACGCGGCCGAAAGTTCTTGCTGCAACCGCTCCGATTCGTAGTGCGAAACGAGTCCATCGACCAGCGGCGCCAGCTTGCCTTCCATCACGTCGGTAAGCTGGTGCAGAGTCAGGCCGATGCGGTGATCGGTGATGCGATTCTGCGGAAAGTTGTAGGTGCGAATCTTTTCGGAGCGATCTCCGGTCTTGATCTGACCGCGGCGCTCCGCCACGATCGCCGCCTGCTGTTTTTCCTGCTCCAATTCGTAGAGGCGTGTCCGCAAGACACGCATGGCCTTTGCGCGATTCTTGATTTGCGACTTTTCATCCTGCTGTGACACCACAAGTCCGCTCGGAATGTGCGTAATCCGCACCGCGGAATACGTCGTGTTCACCGATTGCCCGCCTGGTCCCGACGAGCAAAATGTATCGATCCGCAAATCCTTCGCTTCGATCTTGATGTCGATGTCGTCCGCTTCCGGCAGCACGGCGACGGTCGCCGCCGAAGTGTGAATGCGTCCTTGTGTTTCGGTCGCCGGAACGCGCTGGACGCGATGCACGCCGCTTTCATATTTGAGCTTGGAATAGACCTTGTCGCCCTGAATCGCGGCCACAATTTCTTTCATGCCGCCGATCGACGACGGCGAACTCTCCAGCACTTCGACCTTCCAGCCCTGTGTTTCCGCGTAACGCGAATACATTCGGAAGAGTTCGGCGGCGAACAGCGCGGCTTCATCGCCTCCCGTTCCGGCGCGAATCTCGACGATGACGCTTTTGTCATCGTTCGGATCCTTCGGGAGCAGCAATAGCTTCAGTTCGCGCTCCACAACTTCCTTGCGCGCGGTGAGTTGCTTCTCCTCCTCGTGCGCCATCTGCTTCATTTCGGCGTCGTCCGCCTCAAGAGTCATTTCGTGCGCGCCCGCCAGATCCTTCTCGATCTGCTTGTACTCGCGGTGCTTCGCCACGATCTCTTCGAGCTCGGCGTGTTGCTTCGCGACCTTCTGAAACTTCGATGAGTCCGAAACAAGCTCCGCCGTCGAAAGTTGCTGCGTCAGTTCGTCGTAACGCGCGCCCAATTGATCCAATTTTTCCGTAAACGTCATTGCAGCCATAGCGAACCCCTTCAATCTTCGTGGTGAATGTCGATTTGTGGCGTGAAATAACCTAGCTCGCCGGGCGGCGAGCGATGCGGGTTCAGCTAATAGAAGGCAGCGTACATCGTTTGCTCTAACACATTATAACGCGAACCGCCGAGGGACACTAGCCGACCTGCCTAAGCTACGTGAAAATGAGAAATCGCAAAAAAGACACCGATAAAAAACAAAATCGTCACCGTGACGATTCCCAACCAAATCATCACGAACTGCCGTTGGTCCTGGTCTTCCGGGGGCGCCGAAATTCCAAATACGAGCGAGAATCCGCGAAAAATATTCGCCAGCGTCTTGATCATGTTCCCGTTATCGCTCACTTGTTCACTGCGACCTTCGAATTGGATGTGCCTGGTGGCGGTCGGATGTAATTTTGCTGCGAACTTAGGGTCG
>JAFAZL010000158.1 GCA_019239815.1 Acidobacteriota bacterium | reverse complement strand
GCCGGTCTGATACTGCAGGTCTTGCTGCTGGCGCTGCTGTTTGCGGTCGAGTTGGCGCGCGACGTCGGGTAGACGTTGCGGCGCGGTTTCGGCAGCTCGTGCAGCGGCGCTCGCCATCGCGGCTGCGGCGCCGCCCTGACGTGGAGCGGCAGGAGGCGTGTTCGAACGCGGCGCGACTGGGCCGCCTGGACCAGCGCCTCCCGGCCCACCCTGATTTTCGGGCGCGGTTTGCATGTCGTCGGGATGTTGCTGGGCTTGCTGGATGACGATGTGGAAGAGATAGCGAATCGTCTCGTTGTCGATGCGCGTCATCATGTCTTCAAACAGAATGAACGCTTCTTTTTTGAACTCGACGATCGGATCTTTTTGCGCGTATCCCCGGAGGCCGATGCCTTCTTTCAAGTGATCGAGCGAGAGCAGGTGGTCTTTCCACTGCGTGTCGACAACGTCGAGAACGATGCGGCGTTCGAGCCAGCGCATCAGCTCATTGCCGAATTGCTTTTCTTTTTCTTCGTAGCGCTTGACGACGGCTTGCGTGGTGGCTTCGGCTAGTTGCTCGTGCGATAGCTCCGACGGATCGGCGCCCGCGGCTTTCGCATCGACACCAAATTGCGCATGGACCTCTGCGAGGAACTGCGTGGTATTCCACTGGCCGGGATGCTGTGCCTGCGGGCAATACGTGTCGACGAGATCGAGCGCGACGTTTTCCGCCTTTTCAATGACGAACTCGCGCTGGTCCTGCCCTTCGAGCGCGGAGCGGCGAATTGCATAAATCGTCTCGCGCTGCTTGTTCATCACGTCGTCGTATTCGAGCAGGTGTTTGCGGGCGTCGAAGTTTTGCGCTTCGACCGATTGCTGCGCCTTTTCGATGCGTCCCGAAATCATTTTCGATTCGATGGGCACGCCTTCGGTCATGCCGAGGCGATACATGAGCGCCTTGATGCGCTCTCCGCCGAAGATGCGCATGAGATCGTCTTCGAGCGAGAGGAAGAATCGTGACGAGCCCGGGTCGCCCTGACGACCGGCGCGTCCGCGAAGCTGATTGTCGATGCGACGGGCCTCGTGACGTTCCGTACCGAGAATGTGCAATCCGCCAAGCGCGACAACTTCATCGTGTTCAGCTTTGCACTGTTGCGAGAATTGCTCGTAGATCGGTTTCCACTGGTCGGCCGGCACCTGAAAGATTTTGCCCTCGTGCTGGAACAAAACCATTGGCGCGGAGATAGGCTGCGCGATTTCACCAGCGGCGTTGATGTTTGGTGCGGAAGGATCCTGACCGATCACGGAGGGTGCAGCGGCATACGGCAGTGCCATTTTATTTTTGAGGAAGTAGTCGCGCGTCATCTGCTCGGGATTTCCGCCGAGCAAGATGTCGGTGCCGCGGCCAGCCATGTTGGTGGCGACAGTGACGGCGCCTTTGCGTCCGGCCTGCGCGACGATGCGCGATTCGCGCTCGTGTTGCTTAGCGTTGAGCACTTGATGCGGAATGCCGGCTTTTTTCAGAATTTCAGCAATCGCTTCCGATTTTTCGATGGAGATCGTACCGACGAGAACGGGCTGGCCGCGTTCGTGATAGTGGCGGATACCGTTGTCGAGCGAATTGTCTTCCTGAAGGATGCCGTTGACGACGGCTTCGAATTTCTCTTTTTCGGTGCGATAGACGATGTCGGGGTGCTCTTTGCGGATAAGCGTGCGGTTCGTCGGAATAGCGACAACGTCGAGACTATAAATCTTTCCGAATTCGGCAGCTTCCGTCTCCGCGGTGCCCGTCATGCCCGAGAGCTTTTTGTACATGCGGAAATAATTCTGAAAAGTGATCGTCGCGAGCGTCTGGTTTTCGCGCTCAATCTTGACGCCTTCCTTGGCTTCGACGGCCTGATGCAGGCCATCGGACCAGCGGCGGCCCGGCATCTGGCGTCCCGTAAATTCGTCAACGATGATGACTTCGCCGTCCTTCACGACGTAGTCGACATCGTTTTTATACAGCGCATGAGCGCGCAGCGCCTGATAAACGTGGTGCATCACGTCGATGTTGGCAGGGTCGGACATGTTCGAGAGTCCGAGAAGGCGTTCGCACTTATTGAAGCCTTCCTCGGTCAGCGTCGCCTGGCGATGCTTTTCGTCGAGCGTGTAGTCGATTTCCTGAATCAGCTTGGGGATGATTTTGTCGATCTTGTAGTACTTGTCGGTAGATTCTTCGGCGGGACCGGAAATGATCAGCGGAGTGCGCGCCTCATCGATCAAGATGGAGTCGACTTCATCGACGATGCAGAAGTGATGGCCGCGCTGCACGCAATTCGCGAGGTCGTACTTCATGTTGTCGCGCAGATAGTCGAAGCCGAATTCGTTGTTAGTGCCGTAGGTGATGTCGGCGTGGTAGGCCGCGCGACGCTGGGCGTCGTCGAGATCGTGGACGATGACGCCCACCGAGAGGCCGAGCGCGCGATAGAGCGTGCCCATCCATTCGGCGTCGCGGCGAGCCAAGTAGTCGTTCACGGTGATGACGTGTACGCCGCGTCCGGCAAGCGCGTTGAGGGCGGCGGGAAGCGTGGCGACAAGCGTTTTTCCTTCGCCGGTTTTCATTTCCGCGATTTTGCCGCCGTGAAGCACCATGCCGCCGACAAGCTGCACATCGAAGTGGCGCATGTTGAGCACGCGGCGGCCGGCTTCGCGAACCAGAGCGAATGCGGAAACGAGGACAGGCTCGAACGCCTGCTGCATCAAATCCTTGAAGCCTGAGTCATTGGGATCGGCGTCTTTGAGCGGTGCCTGGACCTGGTCCTTGAGCGCGAGGAATCGCGCTTTCAGCTCTTCGTCGCTGAGCGATTTGACCTCGGCTTCCATCGCGTTGATGGCTGCGACATTGGGCTGCAATTTTTTTACATCGCGCTCGTGCTTGGTGCCGATGAATCGCGAAATTACGTTGTCGACAACCTTTGCTGCATCCATGAATTCGTTTCGCCGTTTCCTATATTGACGGAGTTCGACCGCGCCGAAGGATTACAGACCCGGAATTGGCGGCCGGGGCAACACTTTATTGTAGCTGGTTGGATGCGCGGACGGCAAAAATGTGGACAGGCGGGTGCGGAGGATAGGATTACGGCGAGGCGATCCCTACCGGTTGGTTGCGTTAGCGCTGGGTGCCGATCGGAACGGGAGTTTCGGCGCCGGCGGCGTGGTCTTCGGGAGTGGAGCCGCGCGGGGAAATGTGATCGGCCAGGAGTCGGCGAAGGCGGCTGCGTTCCTCGAGAGTGATGTCTACGATTTCGAACGCCATGTCCTGCGCGCGGTAGTCGCGCATGAGCGCGGTGGCCTGCAGGTTGCGCAGACCGATCTGAAATTTGAGCTGCACCGGCGTGCCGGGCGCGAGGTGACGGCTGATGGTGGCGACACCGCCCGCGAGGCTGGCGGTTTTGATCTGGAGGCTGCAGGCCTCCTTGAGATTGGTGCTGACGGCGAGGACGGGTTTCGCGAGGCGGACGCGTTTGTGGCGGCGCTGGCGAACGAATTTCGAGTTGGGCTTAAGCTGGAGCGGCGCAAGCGCGAGATCGTCGCGATCGAGTCCGCTTTGCGGCAGAAACGAGACAGCCCACGTGGGATCGAGCTTGGCGAGCGCCTGGATCGCGGTGATGCGGAGCTCGGGCGGCTGCAGCCAGCCGAGGAATTTCTTTGTTTCGACGATGCGCTTGAGAGCTGTGACGGCCTCGGGCGCATTGATGCGGCCGAGCGCTTCGACGGCTTTGACTCGGAGATAGGTGCCACCGCCAGCGGGGAGGTCGCCGTCGACGATCGTGAGCAGGCGGCCGAGGCCTTCGCGGTCACCACTAACACCGATCTCATCGACAGCGAGGGGCATGACGAGCGGGTCGAGGAAATCGAGAACGCCGAGGAGTATGCGGCAGCGGCCGGGCGAGCCGCTCGCGGAAATCTGGCGAAGTACACGATCCTGCGAGTTGCGCGGGAATTCTTTGATGCGCGCCGGCAAAAACACTTCGACGGAACGCGGATCGAGTTTGCAGAGCAGGCCGACGATTTCGACGGCTTCGGCGACGGAGCCACCACGGAGCGTGCTGCGCAGATACTGCACGCCTTCTTCACCGAGATCGGAGGCGAGATTCGCGACGTGCTCTGCGTCGTTGCGCAGCGTGCAGCGATTGAAGCGCGAGGCGAGCTGCTCCATCGTGGTTTGCGGGAGCATTTTCAGAACGGCGGTGAGGCCTGCGGCAGCCTGGCGCGCGCGAAGCGCTTCTTCAACAAATTCCGGGACGCGCTCTTCGATCCCCATTTTTCCGCGCAGCGTGTTCGCCGCGCCCGGATGCGCCGCTTCGACACCGGAGAGCAAATCGAGCGCCTGCTCCATCGCGGAGTAGCAACGGCTGCTCGCAGCTTGCTGGCTGAGGCGAACGAATGCGGCGCTGACGACAGCCTGCAGTTCGGCGTCTTGTTCGATGTTAAGGCGCAGGCCGAGATGTTGGAGAGCGCCGCCGAGCAGCCGCGGATCGAGCTTGGCGTAGAGCTCTGCCATTTCCGACAGGCCGGCGGCGGTTTTCTTGCGAGCGTCGTTGTCTTCAGAATCGGCGCAGGCGGCGTAATTTTGGAGAACGCTAATCGCGTCAGCGACATTTCCCTGCTCGACGAGTTCCCCGACATAAGACTGCACGTTGCGCGGCGGAATGCACCACGCCTCGGTGGAAAGCAGCACGGTACGCTTGCCGCTTTCGGGAACGGCGGCCCAGAACTGGCGATCTAGAATTTCGCGATGCGTCTCGACGACCATGCCGGCGTCGCTCATCTTTTCTTCGTGCGAGCCGAGCAGCTTGCGAAGCGTTTCGATTTCGGTGTTAAGCCGGTCGAGCATCTGGCGAACGGCGTTGACCTTGACGTCGCCCTTTTCGTAGCGGTCGAGCGCGAATTTGATCGCGAGATGTTTAGCGAGCTGGATGAGTGTGGATTGATCCGGCTTCGCTTCGGGCGCGTGCGCGGCGATTTCCGCGAGCGCGGCTTTCAGCGTATCTTGCGCGCGGCCGGGAAGCTGCGACATTTGCTCGTGGAACGCGCCCGCGGCGGCCATGCCGCTGCCACCACCGGCGCTGACCTGGCCCATGCTGGTGAGAGCGCTGAGGATGCCGAGGATTTCGTCTTCGCTGGGTTCGGCGGCAAAACGAGCGCGGCCGCCAGGCGACGCGTTAGCGCCTCCGGATTGCGGCGCACCAGATGCTGTACCCGTGCTTGATGTTGGTGCGCCAAAGATCGCCGCCGATGCCTCGGCGACCGGTCCGGTGAAGAAATTCGGATCCGCGCCTGGACGGGATTCGGTAGCAGCGTTTTCGGCGGTTGAATCGACCAAGGCGTCGCGATAGTAGAACCCGCCACCGGAGTTGCCCGCGACTGAACCACTGGAAGTGCCTGAACCGTCACCAGATGCAGTGCCGTAGTAGTTGCCGCTACCGCTTACTGAACCCATGCCCGAGCCATAGCCCGAACCGCCGCCAGTTCCGCTGCGGGCGCCTTGCGCCGCTGCAATCATCTCCAGCAGCTTTTGCGGATCGTTTAGCCACCTCTTGAATTCGTCCTGATCATCGCCGAGCGTAGCAGCGGCAAGTTGAGCCGCACGATTTGCATCGCGGAAGCGCGAGTCTGTTGCGACGAAGCAGATTTCGTTGATACGCAAGCCCTTTGCGCCGGAGAGCGAAGCCTTGAGCTGCTCGGCTAATTCCGACGGTTTAGCTTTGCCCGTCGGGAACGCCCGCGCGAAAAGGCTCAGTTCATCTTGAGTGATCGACGGGAAAAATTGGACGCTGGCTAGTCCCGCGGCCGAAAGCAACCCGGCGAACTGTTTTTCGGCGGGCGAGCCTTCGAGAGGGACGCCATCGAGCAAAAGTTGATTCCCGGTTGCACCCAAAAGCAAACCGGCGTCGGTGCCTTCTGGAATCGCCGCGTGCAATTCGCGGAACGCCACGTCGAGAAGTTCAGTCGTCCGAACGTGTTCGAAACCATAGAGCCGGGCGAACTTCAACAAAATGTTGAGGCTGCGAACAAACGCCCTGCCGGCTGTGAGCTTGGGATCGGCCGATTTCATGCTGCTCCGCTGAATTCCCTGGGACTCCTGACCTAGTACCGTAGACGGAGGGCTATGCGGCGGCAATGGTACACAGGTCCCATGCAACGGAAGCGTTATGCGACACATGCGTAGCCGTGAAGCCTGTACGGGTGAACGGGTTCACTTTTAGGAAGGACAGGTGGGGCTAGACGAGAGCGGGGTGAAGGCGCTAGCTCTTCAGCATCGCCACACGGCCGCGACGCTTGGTGCGATTCGTCGCCTGAGCGGCCACAGGAAGCCCGCCAAGATCCAAAAGCAATTTGCGAAGGCGCGACCGTTCGTCGAGATCCATATCGACAAATTCGAACGCCATCGCCTGTGGCCGGGCGCCGCGCACCACCGCCTGCGCCTTGATCGGCCGTACGCCGGAAGAAAATCGCAACGTGAGCATCGAACCAGGCGCGAGATGCCGATCGCCGGCGCCGATGCCGCCACCAAGGTTGAGCTCCGGAATCGTAAGTTTGATGTTTTCGCGCAGATTTGTCGAAGCCCCTGTCAGGTTGCGCGACAGCTTCAGACGCGCGTAACGCCGCTGGCGAATCACCGAGGCATTCGGATCGGGATCGGTCGGCTCGAGCGTCAAATCTTTCCGGTCGAGGCCGCTCGGCGTCAATTTTTCGAGAGCAAGCGGAGCGTCGATGCGCATGAGCGCCTGAGCCGCGGCGATGCGCAGCTCATCGTGATGCGAATAGCGCCAGAGCTGTCTTGCTTCCATGACATGTTGCAGCAACTGCGAGGCAGCCGTCGCACGTAAACGTCCGAGCGCTTCGATCGCTTTGAGGCGCGTGAAACCTGGTGTCGAGCCGTCCTGCGCCAGCTCGAGCAATTTCGGAATGCAGGCATGGTGCCCGCTCATGCCCATCTCGTCGATCGCGAGTGGACGAATCAACGGATCGAGCGAGTCGTAGAGTTCGACGAGCAAATGAGCGCGCGATTCGACGGGCGCCGACGAGAGCTGTCGAATGGTTCGGTCGTGCGCGCTGCGCGGCCACTGCGACAGGCGCACTGGCAGGATCTTCGCGACGGCCTCGGGCGCAAGCTGCGTCAGCAGCCCGACGGTTTCCGCCGCTTCGGAAGCTGGAGCGGTCTGCAATGCTTCCAACAGGCGGTGGACTGCTTCTTCTCCGAGAGCGTGGACGATTTCACCCAATAGTTCGCAATCCTCGCGGAAGCCG
>JAFAZL010000060.1 GCA_019239815.1 Acidobacteriota bacterium | reverse complement strand
GGGCGGAATGGATGCCGGCGCCACAAACCGGCGGTACGCACTGACGTTTGCGGTGTCGGGCCGGAATATCTTCAATAACGTGAACCTGGCGTTGCCAGTTGGAGATTTAAGTTCGCCGTTGTTTGGGCAATCAAACGGCTTGGCCGGCGGGCCTTTCGGATCAAGCACGTCGAACCGGCGCGTCGATTTGCAAGTTACGTTTTCTTTCTAGAGTCTATTGCGTTCGAACGGCGCGTTGTTTTGTCTGGAAGTCTTGAGCTAAGCTCGCTGCGGCGGGCTTAGCTCTTTGGTTTTTGGCTCAAGGTTGTGATTGCTGCGATGAAGAACCGGAAAAAGAAGAAATTGGATGTCGGGCAAATAGCTCGGAGACGTGCACGCGAGTCAGGTGCGGCGCCGAGTGCTACGCGCGTGATCGAAGACAAGCGGAAACGCGCGCCAAAGCACAAGAAGCCGCTGGGTGTAGATGATTCACTCTAGCTTTGAAGTGGCAGGTCCAGACCGGACCTAGTTTTTTGAACCTCAACCAGGTTTGTGGTCGGGGATTTTTTCATCCGAGCGAAAGAGTGCCGCAGGCACACTGTGTTGGCGATCGGCTAGATAAGCCGCGATTTCTTCCAGTCCGTTTCTATCGAAACCATTGCAAACAACCTTGATGGAGCTGTCCGGCTCGATCAGAAATACCGTTGGAACATTCGTCAGCCCGTAGGCGTTGGAGGCGGGATAGTTTTTGGCGCTCTCGTCTAGCGGCATCGAAAACGTGACCCCATACTCGTCGGCAAACTTCTTCGTGGCCTTGGCGTCGTCCTGCGAAATGCCAAGGAACGTTGCCGTCTTTCCATAGCGCTGGTATAGCCGCTCAAGAAACGGGAATGTGTACTGGCATACGGGACATGAAATCTTGAAGAAAGCCGCAACGACGGGCCCCTTTTCGAGGAGTGCGGAAAGAGAATAGTCTTTGCCAGTCGAATCTTTCAGGGAAAATCCGGGAGCCTTGTTCCCGGCCACGATGTGAGTCATCTGACCTTCCGATCCGAGGATGCGCGCAAATAAGCGCCTGAAGGACATAAGTAAGTATAATTTAGGCCCGTGAATCTTAGTGGATTTGCTTCGTCTTCCGCTGCATGTAATCCATCAGCAGATATTGGCCGAGCGTGTAAGGAGTGGTGAAGTACGCCTTCCCGCGACACATTTCGGTGATTTTCTGCACGAAGTGGACGAGGCTGTAGTCGCTGGCGAGCATGAACGTATTGATTAGAATTCCAGCGCGCTTACATTTGTTCACTTCTTCGAGCGTCTGCCCGACGACGAATGGGTCGAGACCGAATGCGTTCTTATAAATACGGCCGTCCTCGAGCGTGAGCGCCGACGGCTTGCCGTCGGTGATCATAACGATTTGGCGCATGTCCTTCTTCTGACGCAACAGGATGCGCTGCGCCATACGCAATCCTTCACGTGTGTTTGTGTAATAGGGGCCAACCTGCACACGGGCGAGTTCGCCGATCGGAACTTCTTCCGCGCTATCGTGGAACAGGACGAGGCTCAACGTATCGCCAGGATACTGTGTCCGAATCAGATGAGACAGAGCCATCGCGACGCGCTTCGCCGGCGTGAAGCGATCTTCGCCATACAAAATCATGCTGTGGCTGCAATCGAGCAGCACAACAGTCGCGCAGGAGCTGTAATACTCGCACTGGTGCACCATCAAATCTTTGTAGGTGATTTCGACCGGAACTTTCGCACCGTCGCGACGAACGGCATTAAAAAGCGTTTCGCTGATGTCGAGGTTCAGCGTATCGCCGAATTCGTATTGCCGCGATGCACCGCTGGCTTCGATACCTGTGGCGAGATCACGTGTAGCATGACGACCGAAGCTGCTGCGGCCAAGCGAGCCCAGTAGGTCTTGCAGTGTCTTGAAGCCGAGAAAATCGATCGTCTTATCGGTGATTTCAAAGCGCGCTTCCGTGTCGCGCCCCTGCGCCTGTCCGACTTGCCCGCGCGCACTCGACTGCGGTGGCGGCGTGACCTGCGGCGGCTGTTGCGGGTTGATGTAGCCTTCCTGCGCCATGCGGTCCATCAGTTTCTCGATCAGGTCGCGCACTTCCTGGCTCTGCCGCGCGTTCGGATTCTTCAACATTTCGCGCAGCTCATCGCTCATCGCGCCTTCGGGCATCAAATCGCCTTCTTGCAAGGCGCGAAGAATCGCATCGCGGAGCGCTTCCATCGATTTCTCGGGATCCATCTCCGCGACACCGTAGAACTGAGACTCGAAGCCGCTTTGCAGAAAGAAATTCCCGAGCTTCTTGACCAGTTCTTCCAGATCGACGGCGTCGGCCGGTTCGCCGACGTATTTTCCGTATTTGATGAATTTCATCTTTGCCCCAGTGCGACTCACTGACCATCGCACCCATCAAGACTGCTGAAACCTAGTTGAACTGCCTTCGCGGCCGATTCGGATTCTCGCGCTGCTGCTCCGGCTGCCGCGGCTTTTCGGCATAGTACCCGCGCTCTTCGCTGCGACCGATGCGGCGATGCGCCCACAAGCCTTCAAGGATCATCTCGGCCGCAGCTGCCGCCGACCCCGCGTCTTTGCGATCGTTCACTCCGAGTTTGCCGACGTGTTCCATCAATCCCTGGATCTTTGAAAGCTGCTCGTAGCGTTCGGCCGTCGATGCCAGCTCCGGCAGCTTTAGTTCGCCGCCCAATTCAAACCACTGGATCACCGGCTGGAAGCTGACCTCGCCGAATCGTTTGCTGAAGACGCGTCCGACCGCCGAGCGAATCAATTCGCGCGCGATGGTGTCGGCGCCCTTGAGTTCGCCCTCGTATTCGAGCTCGAGTTTGCCGGTGATCGCCGGAAGCGCCGAGTAAACATCGGCAATTCGCGCAATGCCGCACTTCTCGCCCGTGCGAGCCGCTCGTTGTTCGGCGCTGCTGACCGTGCTCTCAAGAGTCGTGATCGGCAGCCGCTGGCTCACGCCGGAGCGCTTATCGACGCGCTTGTCGTCGCGCGCCTGGAACGCAATCTCTTCGATCACTTCGCGTAAATAGTCGGGAATGTCGATCTTGCGCGACGGATCACGACCCACCCACGCTTCCTGATTCGTGACGGTCATTCCTTCCGCGATGGTTGCAGGATAGTGGGTGCGAATCTCCGCTCCGATGCGATCCTTGAGCGGCGTGATAATTTTTCCGCGCGCGGTGTAGTCTTCCGGGTTCGCCGTGAAAACGATCAGCACATCGAGCGGCAACCGCAGAGGATAACCTTTAATCTGAATGTCGCCTTCCTGCATGATGTTGAAAAGACCGACCTGGATTTTTCCTGCGAGGTCGGGCAGCTCGTTGATGGCAAAAATCCCGCGATTCGCGCGCGGCAGCAACCCGTAGTGAATCGTCAACTCATCCGACAAATCGCGTCCACCGCGTGCAGCGCGAATCGGATCGACGTCGCCAATGATGTCCGCGATGGTCACGTCGGGAGTCGCAAGCTTTTCAACGTAGCGCTGGTCTCGGGGCATCCACGCGATCGGAGTCGCGTCACCCTCCGCGGCAATCTTGTCCTTGCACGCCCGGCAAAGGGGCGCAAGCGGGTTATCGTTGATCTCGCACCCAACGACCACCGGAATCTCAGCATCGAGCAAGTTCGCCAGGCCACGAAGAATGCGGCTCTTCGCTTGCCCGCGAAGGCCGAGCAATATGAAGTTGTGTCGCGACAGCAGGGCGTTAATGATCTGCGGAATCACGGTGTCTTCGTATCCGTGCACGCCGGGGAAGAGCTGCTCGCCCTTTTCAATTGCCCGCAGCAGATTGCGCCGAATCTCGTCTTTCACCGAAGTCGCTGCAGCTCCCGCATCAAAATCCGGAATGCGCCGCAGCTCGCCGAGCGTTCTCGGCTTCGGATTTCCGGATCGCGAATATGATGTAGCAGTCGTGCTAGTCATGAGGTCCCGTCCCTGCGCGGCGCCGAAGCCGCGCCCGATCTAGTTCACAGCGTTGCCGTTTCCTTCTGTGTGCTGTCGTTGCGACTCAATCTTCTGTAGATGCGGCGCCCACTCTCTGAGGTACGTGACCAGCCGTTCCTGCCGGTCCGCCTCCGACCTCAACTCAAGCACTTGCTGCTTCCACATCAGGTCCATCGGCAGCGTGCCCGCAATCGCATAGGACAATTCGTCCTGATCCAAGCCTTCCACGTTGCGCGGATAGTCCCCGTACACGATGGTGTGGCACGCCTCATACAAATCGACCAGTTCACGCCGCCTTTTCGCATCGACAGGCCGTTCGCGATCGTCAAGATAATCGACCGTGCCCTCGAGCAGCATCCCGTCGTCGTACTCCTTCGCATTCTCCAACTCGACGATACGGAACGGCACGCGCCCAACCGCCAGAATATCCATACGCCCGTCGGGATAGCGCTTCGCGACCTCGATCAACTCGGCCGTGCAGCCCACGCGCACCAGCCCCTTCGGCGCCACGAGCAACATTCCGAACTCGCTTTTGTTTTCGATGCAGTCGCGCACCATTCGGCGGTATCGCGGCTCAAAGATGTGAAGCGGAAGATCGCCGCCGGGCAAGAGAACAACGTTAAGAGGGAACAGTGGGATTCGTTCGGGCCGCAGTGAACCCATGGCTCATCATAACAGAGGGAGCAAGATGGCCGAAATTACGGCCGCGTTAAACCCATCGGAGCCGGCGTGTGGAGCAAACGAAGGAGCTTCCCGAACCGGCCATGAACTTTACTGCAGCTCCGCCAGGAGCGACTCCATTTCGGAGCGAGCGTGTTGGTCGCCCTTCTGGCTCGCCTTGTTGATTCCATCGACGAGCACCTTTCGCGCGTCGTCGATGCGCGTCTCTCGCGACAGAAGCTGCGCATACATCAGATAGGCAGGCACATAATCTGCGTTGCGGTTTAGCAGTTCGCGAAATTGCTCGTCCGCGGCGTTTGCGTCGCCTGAGTTCATGCACTCCATCGCGAGCCCGTAGCGCGAGAACGCATCCTCTGGCTTCTTCGCGACGAATTCTTCCAGCATCTGGCGGCGCGTCTTCTTTTGTTCGGTCATGAGCCCAGTATAGGGCGCGAGCGGTTGGTGTCAAAAGCGAGGTAAATGACGTTAGCTAACGCCGCCGACCCACATTGGCGTACTCGTTGGCTGCGGGCTGCCTCCGCGCGGCTCTTCCGTAATTGCGAGCGCTTTCGTCTCGGCCATATCTTCTGGCGGATTGTCGACCATTTCGCCAATCTTTCCGTTCGCATCCGGCCAGAACACATGCGACGGCATCGGTTTTGCTCCTGGCGTCTTCGGAATCAGCCATAACTGCAGCACCTTATTGTCTTTCGGCATCGGCATCTGTTTCGCCATGACATAAATCCCCATCTTGGGATGCCACACGGCTTCGACCATTGGCATGCTCTTGTCGCTGGGCATGATTTTGATCTTCTTCGAGTCTGGATCGGTCAGGATCCAGGCCTCGTGCTTCGCGACCATCAGCTCTTCTTCGAGCTGTTTGCGTTGTTTCAACTCGGCTGCTGCATGCTGATTCATTTCCGCGACGTCTTGCTGCATCTTGCGTGCTTCCCATGTCGAGTAGATCGAAACCAGCAGCAGTGCCGCGACTCCCGCCCACAACCACATCGGCACCGAACTCCGCTGTGCCCCGCCCGCCTGCATCGGCAACGAGCCACCGCCGCTACCACCGCTCGTCGCGGCATCCGCGCGCACGCTGCGCAACACACGCGCGCGCAGCACGTCCGACGGCTCCGCCGGCGGCGCCAGATACGCCAACTGCGTCACGACCAGCCGCGCCTCTTCTAGCGCCTTCGCACACTCCGGGCATCCGCTGGCGAGATGCGCCTCCAGCGCCGCCCGTTCATTCGCGTCGAGCGCACCGAGGGCGTACGCCTCGATCAGCTCCCGGAATTGGTCGTGTTCGCTCACGATGCCGTCTGCAACCCTTCCTTCAATCGCAACAAACCGTTCCGGATCCAGCTCTTTACTGTGCCCAGCGGCTCCTGCAACGACGCCGCAATTTCGCTGTGGCTCAACCCTTCGAAATACGCCATCTCGATCGCTTTTTTCTGCGGCGCGCTCAGCGTGCCCATCAGCGAACGCACCCGTTCGGCGCGGCGCTTTTCGTCCAGCGCCTTCTCGTAATCCGGCACTTGCGCGATCGCCGGAATTTCTTCGGTCTGATCTTCGCGGCGCCGCTGCCGCTCGCTTTTCAGGCGGAGTTGATCGAGCGCGCGATTGCGCGCCAGCGTCAGCAGCCAGGGAACAAAAGGGCCGCGGCTCGGTTGATACTGGCCGGCGTTGCGCCACAGGTGAAGAAAAACGTCCTGGACAACTTCTTCCGCCGTCGATCCCTGTTGCAGGATGCGCACAACCAGAGCGTAGACCACGCGGGAATGCCGGTCGTAGAGCTCTTCGAATGCGCCCACGTCGTTACGAAGAAACCTCTCCACCAAAGCGGAGTCGGGCGAAGACTCGCCTTCGCCATACTTGCCCATTATGGCCACGAGAAACACAGGGTAGAGAGTTTCGTCTCCTGCCAGATATACGGTTAAGTGCGGAAGCTGGATGAGTTTACAGCGCTAGCGACCCCGACGCGAGATGATTTCTTGCGCCACCTGTTCGGCGACTGCGACCGATTGCTCAACGCACGCGCCAATCGCAGGCCCTCGCAGGTAATTGCCCGCGAGCCACAGATTTGGGAGATTTTGTCGCGCCTGGTCAATCGCGGCCAAGCGAGCGCTGTGACCGAGGTTGTATTGGGGGAGAGCCTGCTGATACATCGCGATGTTCGAAAATGCTGGGTTTGTGCGAATGCCGAGCAGAGGTGCGATTTCTTTGTGAACGACCTCGGTCAGATCGTCGACCGGTGGGAGTTTGACTGCCGTGGGATTCGTTGCTCCACCGACGAAACTAGTGAGTAGCGCGTGGCCCTCCGGCGCCCTGTTGGGAAAGAGAGAGGAGTTCCAGACAGTGCCGAGAGTCTGGATTCCGGCGGACCGCGGTACAAGAAAGCCAAAACCATGGAGCGGATCGCTGATTTGCTGTTTTGAGTATGCGAGCGCCACAACCGCGATAGGCGCGTACTCGATTTCTGCGAGTCGGTCCGCGATGGTGGGTTCGACGCCGCGTAATAATGTCGCCGCGACGCTGGTTGGTGTAGCGACGATGACGTGATCCGCGACGACAGATTTTTGTTCGGCGCCAGTTCGGACTGTGACCTGGAAGACTGGCATGGAGCCCGTGCGGTCGACGGCGATCATTCTTACAACAGTGTTTGGCAAGTATCGGTCGTCTAGATTTGCCGCCAGCGCGTTCGTGAATGTTTGCGCCCCGTCGCGGAAACTGAGCAGTGTCGGTCGCTGGCGTGGTTGATTCGGCTTTCTTTCTCTTGCTTTCGCCAGCATGCCGCGGATGATGCTGCCTTTGCGCGTTTCGGCCTCATGGAGCATCGGAAATGCGCTGCGCAGGCTGAGTTTTTCGGGATCGCCAGCGTACACTCCCGAGACAAATGGGCCGACGAGCCGGTCGAGCATTTGTGCCGAGAACTTTCGGCGGGTGAAATCGGCGATAGATTCGTCCGAATCAGGTGGAGCGGTCTTTCCAAACACGTCGCGAAGCAGAGCGAATTTAGTGCCGAGACTCACAAATCCCGAGGTTAAAAACGCGGGCGGGCTCATTGGAACCCTTTGAAGTTTTCCGCTGATGAGGACGTAGCGCGGCGCCCCAGTCGGAGCCTGTACGATTTTTTCGCGAATGCCGAGCTCATCGAAGAGCCGTAGCAATTGTGCTGTACCGGTGAAGCTTTGCGGCCCCAATTCGAGTAGGTAGCCATCTCGTTGTTCCGTTCGAATCGATCCGCCCGGACGATCGGACGCTTCAAGGCACAGTGCGTCAATTCCGGCCTTTCGTAACGCGTGGGCACAGACCAATCCCGAAACGCCGCCGCCGATGACTAGTGCTGCGACTCGATCTGTCACGCCGCGAGCCCTCATCTCCGCATGTCAGAGCGTTTTCGAAAAAAGTGGCTTTGCAGCGAGCTGCTGCTTTTCGAGGTAGGGATCAAATACCATTGCAAGGTTGCGGATGAAAATGCGGCCGAGCCACGTTGTTCGAATTTGATCGTGTTCCAGCAAAACCAGCCCGTCATCGCGCGACGGTTCCAATCTTCTCAATTCTTCGGCGAAATACTCATCAAAGTCGACACCAAATTCGCGTGAAACCTCATCCTTTATGATGATCGTATGGCACAGCAACCGGCTGATCACCGAGCGCCGCAATCGATCATCATCCGAAAGGTGATAGCCCCGCATAGTCGCGATCCCGCGGTCGGCGACCGCCCTTTCCCACGACGCCAGGTCCCGATGATTCTGCGCGTAAGCATCCTGAATCCCGCTGATCGCCGTCACGCCCATACCAAACAAATCGGCGCCGGCTTTTGTCGTATAGCCTTGGAAATTCCTGTGCAGCGTTCGTTCGCGCTGCGCCACCGCCAACTCGTCGCCCAGCTTCGCGAAGTGATCCATTCCTATATAGAGGTAGCCCGCTTCCAGAAATTTCTGTAGCCCGACGCGAAAAATCTCAAACTTCTGCATGCCCTCCGGCAAATAGATCGCGAAAGCGCCCTGCTGCTTCTTCAACCACGGCACATGTGCGTAACTGAACAGGGCAACGCGATCTGGCGCAAGCTTTAATAGTTGATCGACCGTTTTCGCAAAGCTTTCTGGCGTTTGGTGCGGCAAACCGTAGATCAAATCAGCGTTGATACTGTCGAATCCAAGCTCGCGCGCCGTCGCGAAGAGGTCCCGCGTCATTTCGAATGGCTGAATCCGATGAATCGTCCTCTGCACCTCAGGATGAAAATCCTGAATCCCCATGCTCAGACGGTTAAAACCCATCCGGCGAAGCATTTCGAGGTGCGCGCGCGAAGTGACGCGCGGGTCGACTTCGATCCCAATCTCCGCATCCGGTGCGAACGTGAATTTCTCCCGCGTCGCGCCGAACAAATCCTCGATCTCGCTTGGCGACAAAAACGTCGGAGTCCCGCCGCCCCAATGAAACTGCACCACCGGCCGCTCACGCGACACATGCGAACTCACCCGCTCCAGTTCCTGCTTCAGCACGCCGAGATACGGCTTCGTCACCCCATGATCTTTTTGAATGATCACGTTGCACGCGCAAAACAGGCACAAGCTCTCGCAAAAGGGAAGATGCATGTAGAGCGACACCGGCGCCTTCGCTCGATCCGAATGCTCATGCACTCGTTCCAGATCATCCGGCCCAAACGCATCATTCCACACCGGCGCCGTTGGATAGCTCGTATAACGCGGCCCCGGCCTGTTGTACTTCGCCAGGAACTCCGCACTAACTCGAAGCTCTTCGCCCAATTTTTCCGGATTGTCGATTTTTGCCACGATGTTCAGTTCCCGACTACCAGCCCTAATTCGATTTAGCGCGACGGCACGGCCCGCTTTGTGCTCTCCGCAAACTCCATGCGCTGCCCCGTCTCAATAAACGCCTGCGCATTCTCCACCGGCGTCCCGACCAAAATCCCGTGCCCCAAATTCAAAATATGCCCAACGCCACCGAGCGCCGATGCCGTCTCTTGCGTTACCGCCCGAACCTTCTCTACGGGCGCAAACAGCACCGCTGGATCGATATTTCCTTGTAACGCAACGCGAGGCCCCAACTTCGCACGCAGCGAAGCCAAATCCACTCGCCAGTCCACACTCAAAACATCCGCGCCCGACTTCGCCACCGCCTCTAACAAATGATGCGAAGCCTTCGTGTAATAAATGACCGGCACTTCGCCGCGCACCGCTGAAATAATCTCCCGCACCGCTGGCAGCGCAAACCGCTCGTAATCTTCCAAACTCAATTCACCGCACCACGTATCGAACAACTGCACCGCCGCCGCACCCGCCGCAATCTGCGCCTTCAAATACCCGATCGTCGCCGTCGCAATCTTCTTCAGCAGCTCCTCGAACGCCCGCGGCTCCTCCCACATCAGCGCCTTTACCGTCGAAAATCCCTCTTTCGTCCGCCCCTCGACCATGTAACACGCCAGCGTCCACGGTGCTCCCGCGAATCCCAGCACCGGCACCGTCGGCCCGACCTCGCGGACAATCCCGCGAATCGCCTCCATCAAAAATCCCGTCTCACTCGCCGCATCAAAAATCCGCAGCACTTCGATATCGCGTTCCGTCCGCACTGGCTCCGGCAAATTGGGCCCTGCATCTCCCAACTCCAGCTTCATCCCCATCGCTTCTGCCGGAATCAAAATGTCCGAAAACACGATCACTGCATCCACACCCAGTCGCCGAAACGGCTGCAACGAAATCTCGATCGCCAATTCCGGCGTCTTGCACACTTCCAGAAACGCCCGCTTCGCCCGAATCTCTCGATACTCCGGCAAATAGCGCCCCGCCTGCCGCATCATCCACACCGGCAGGCGCGGCACAGCCTCGCCGCGACACGCGCGCAAAAACAACTCTTTCTTGCTCAGCAGTTCGTTCGTCGCACCCATTCGGTTTCGTCAGCAAGAATAACAAATCTCGCCACTCGCTGCCGGTAGTAGAACGATTTCTGTACCGCGGGACAGTATCGCGGCCGTTCCCCCCGCGCTAATGTCGACCCATCGACACGTGCGCCCAGCCGTCGCATTCGTGCGGTCTTCCATGCGCTGGGCTATACTCAATATTTGCTGGTTTGACGCCAAGGGCGAAGCGCTGCTGCTGAGCGCAGGCGTCAAGTCGCATTCCGCAAGAAGCAACCCGATGCCTCATCTCTTTCTATTCCTGACGATTGTGGCCTACGTCTTCAGCCTTGGCTCCTACAGCCGCTACCTTCGCTCAGGACGCGAAATCTCCGGCCGTCTCGGCACCGTCTTTCTTGTCCTCGGCCTTGTCGCCCACTATTTCGCTTTACTCGAACGCTCTCGCGGTTCCCACACGGTCCCATACCACGATCTATACGGCTCGCTCTCGCTCTTCGGGTGGCTGCTCGCGCTCACTTATCTCGGCCTGGAACTGTTCCATCGCCAGCGTTCGGTCGGCGCGTTCGTCATGCCGTTCGTC
>JAFAZL010000191.1 GCA_019239815.1 Acidobacteriota bacterium | reverse complement strand
TTTCAAACGCTCGCTCCGCATCCGCAAGACACTTTGATATTTTGTGGCTGCACGAGCGTCAGAAGGGACATCGACTGTAATGAAGCGGTTATCAAAGCGTCTGTTGTTGTTGCTGCTCGTTGCGGCGCTGACGGCGCAGTGCGGTTTTGCGCAGAAAGCGCTGACGTGGCAAGAAGTACAGCAAAGGTTCGAAGCGGCCAACCCATCACTTCGTGCCGGGCAGATCGGTATCGACGAATCGAAGGCAAGCGAAACGACGGCGTATTTACGCCCGAATCCGAACCTGACCTTGCTTGCGGATCAGATCGATCCGTTCCCGGGCGGCCCGTCGCACGGTCCATTTGCGTACTGGTTGCCGTCGGCCACGGTGAATTATCTGCACGAACGCGCCCACAAACGTGAGTTGCGGTTGGAAAGCGCGAAAGAAGCCACCGGAATCGCAATTTCATCCCAGGCCGACCTAGAGCGGAATCTTCTTTTCAATTTACGTAGCGCCTTTGTGCAAACCCTTCAGCAGAAGGCCGTGCGCGATCTGGCGAAAGAAAATCTCGATTACTACGACCATCTCCTGGGCGTGAACCGTGATCGTTTTCATGCCGGAGCCATCGCGCAAGTAGATTTGGACCGGCTGGAATTGCAACGTGTGCAGTACGAATCAGACTTGCAGACTGCCGACGTAAATCTGCGGACTGCCAAGATCCAGATGCTCATGTTACTGGACGACCGCACTCCGGTGGACCAATTCGATGTGACCGGCCCTTTCGATTTTTCGACGAAGGTCGCGTCTCTAGACGAGGTCCGGCAGATGGCTCTCGATACCAGGCCGGATCTAAAAGCAGCCCTGCAATCGGTTGACAAGGCAAGAACAGACCACAAGCTCGCGGTGTCGATGGGCTCGACCGATCCGACGTTTGGCGTCGACGTCGGGAGGAACCCGCCGATCGATCAGTACGTCGGGTTCAGCGTAAGCATTCCGCTGCGCATATTCGATCGCAATCAGGGCGAAAAGCTGCGGACACAGTTGGACATCGATCGCAACCAGCGTCTGATGGACGCAACGCGGGCACAAGTATTCAATGATGTCGATTCAGCGTATGCGACGCTGGTTTCCACCGTCACGTTGTTGCAGCCATACAAGGATCATTACCTGGCGCAGGCTTCGCGCGTACGAGACACGATCTCGTTTTCGTACGAGCACGGGGCTGCCTCGTTGCTCGACTTTTTGAACGCACAGGCGGATTACCGCGCCGTGCAGGTTAGTTATCTCAATCTGGTGGGCTCGTACCTCGCTGCAGCGGGCCAGTTGAATCTTGCGGTCGGACGAGAGGTCATTCCATGAGCCCCCAGAAGCGTGGTTTGAAATTTATAGCGGCCGTATGCGTTTTTGTATGGCTGACGGCAGGTTGCGGAGGCGAGAGCAAAGGCGATCCGAAGGCCGAAGCGCCGCCGCAAACCAAAGTCGAGCACGAGGAAGATGTGAACATCGTGCAGACCGATCACCCGGAGCAGTTTCCGCTGGTGGCCGCGGCAGATTACACCTCGACGTCGCAAATCGTCGCGACGGGTGTAATTTCACCGGATGTATCGCGCACGGTGCCAGTGGTTTCGCTGGCGACGGGTCGCGTGGTGGAAATCAAGGCGCGCCTCGGTGATACGGTGAAAAAGGGGCAAGTCTTGTTGGTCGTGCAGAGCGCGGATATCGCGGGTGCGTTCTCGGACTATCGCAAGGCTGTCGCAGACGAGAAGCTCGCCAATACACAGCTCGAGCGATCGAAACTGCTCTATGACAAAGGCGCGATCTCGCTCAATGATCTGCAGGTGGCCGAAGATGCGGAAGACAAAGCGAAGGTCGATGTCGAAAACACGACGGAGCGCCTGAAGGTGCTCGGTGGCAACATCGACCATCCGGCAGCGGTAGTGAATATCACCGCGCCGATTTCCGGCGTCATCACGGATCAGCAGGTAACCAATGCAGCCGGCGTGCCGGGCTTAGGCTCGCCAAATCCCTTCACGATTTCGGACTTGTCCAAGGTCTGGGTCGTCTGCGATGTCTATGAAAACGACCTACCGAATGTTCATGTCGGTGAGACGGCGGACATTCGGCTGAACGCATATCCCGGGAGGGTGTTTACCGGACGGATCAGTAACGTAAGTCCTGTGCTCGATCCGACGATTCGGACATCGAAGGTGCGCATCGAGGTGGAAAACCCTGGGATTCTGCGAGTGGGTATGTTCGTGACCGCGACTTTCCATGGACAAAAGAAAGTGACTCGCGCAGCGGTGCCCGCTTCGGCGATCCTGCACTTGCACGACCGCGACTGGGTTTACGTGCCGGCCGGTGGCAAGAAGTTTCGACGGGTGGAAGTTGTCGCGGGACAGCAATTGCCGGGGAATATGCAGGAGATTGTTTCGGGCATCAAGGCAGGAGAGCAGGTAGTGTCGAATGCGTTGGTGTTGCAGAACACGGTGGAGCAGTGAGGCATAGCGCCGAGGTGCGTGCCTAAGCAAGATGAGTTGAGGTAAGGCTAACGTGGAGATCCTTCGGCGCCCTCCGGGCGCGCTCAGGATGACAATGTTTCTCTCTCGGGTTCGGTGAGTGCTAAGGGTGAATCGGTGATGCGGAAAGCGGTTGAGCTGGCGCTGAACAATCGGTTCATGGTGATCGCGCTGGGGGTGTTGCTGCTGGTTTGGGGCGCGATCTCGTTTCACAACTTGCCGGTGGAAGCGTATCCGGACGTTGCGAACAACTATGTGTCGATCATTACGCAATGGCCGGGGCGCGCTGCGGAGGAAGTCGAGCAGCAGGTCACGATTCCGATTGAAGTGCAGATGAACGGCATTCCACATTTGCAGCATTTGCGTTCGGTTTCGCTGTTTGGGCTGTCGAGCGTGATGCTGATTTTCGACGACGAGTCTGAGAACGACTGGAACCGTTCGAAAGTTTTGGAGCGGTTATCGCAGGTGACGCTGCCGAACGGGTTGCAGCCGCAGATGGGAGCGGACTGGAGTCCGGTCGGGCAGATTTTCTGGTACACGCTGCGGAGCACGAATCCGAAGTACGACTTGATGGATTTGAAGTCGTTGCAGGACTGGACGCTGGAGAAGCAGTTCAAGTCAGTGCCGAATGTTGTGGATGTGTCGAGCTTCGGTGGGATGACGCGCGAGTATCAGGTGAGACTCGATCCGGGGAAGCTGATCGCGTACGGCGTGAACGTCGGGCAAGTGGAGCAGCAGCTAGCGAACAACAATGTGAACGCTGGCGGAAGCTTTGTCGAAGCTGGGCTGCAGCAGATCAACGTGCGTGCGGTCGGCTTGTTCCGAAACGTCGATGACATCGCGCAGACGGTCGTGAAGTCGCAGAACGGCACGCCGGTGCGTGTTCGCGACATAGCGACTGTTATTCAAGCTCCAAAAATACGCCTGGGACAGATCGGGAAGGCGATTCGCCGCGATGATGGGACGGTGGTGGACACCACCGACGTCGTCGAGGGGATTGTGCTGCTGCGAAAAGGAGCTAATGCGGATGAGACGCTGGTCGCGATTCACAACAAAGTTAAAGAGCTGAACGAGCAGATTTTGCCGCCGGGCGTGAAAATCGTTCCGTTTCTGGATCGAAGCGATCTGCTGCACCTGACGACGCACACGGTGATGCACAACCTGACCGAGGGCGTGCTGCTGGTGTCGGTAATCCTGTTTTTCTTCCTGGGAAATTTTCGCGGCGCGCTAATCGTGGCGCTGACGATCCCCTTCTCGTTGCTGTTTGCTTCGATCTGTCTCGATCTCAACAAGATTCCAGCAAACCTTCTATCGCTCGGCGCGCTGGACTTCGGCATGGTGGTGGACGGCACGGTCGTCATCATCGAAAACATCGTGCGGCATTTCAGTCTGTCGGCGAACGCGCATAAGTCTCCGCTGGAAAAAATTCGCGATGCGGTGATGGAAGTGCTGCGGCCGGTGTTTTATGCGCGCGCGATCATCATCACAGCGTATTTGCCGATCTTTACGTTGCAGAGCGTGGAAGGGCGACTGTTCAAGCCGATGGCGTGGACGGTTTCGTTCGCGCTGCTCGGCGCGCTAGTGTTTGCGATTTTGCTGGCGCCCGTGCTGGCGCTGCTGCAGTTCAGTCACGGGGTGAAGGAGTGGCACAACCCGGTGATGGAGTTTTTGAGGAACTGGTACAAGCCGGCCGTGAAGTGGGCGATCGAGCATCGTTTGATTTCGGTGGGCGCAGGTGCAGCGGCGTTTGTGGTGGCGGTGTTTTTGATGATGAGCGGTGTGATCGGGTCGGAATTTTTGCCGCACCTGGATGAAGGAGCGATCTGGGTGCGCGGCACGCTCGCGCCGAGCACGGGGCCGACGGAATCGACGCGGCTGGCGAATCAGGCGCGCGATATTTTGGCGTCGTTTCCGGAAGTGAAGCAAGTTGTGTCGCAGGTGGGACGTCCGGACGATGGGACCGATGCGACGGGATTTTTCAACACGGAATATTTCGTGGATCTGAAGCCGAAGGCGGTATGGCGTGGCGTGTTTGGCGAAAACAAGGAAGAACTGATCTCGGCGATGGATCGCGAGCTGGAGAAGATTCCCGGCGTGCTCTGGAATTTTTCGCAGCCAATTTCGGACAACATGGAAGAAGCGGTGAGCGGCGTGAAGGGCGAGCTGGCGATCAAGATCTACGGTGACGACCTGACCACGCTCGAGCAGAAGGGAGACGAAATCGTGGGCGTCATGAAGACGGTGCCCGGCATCGAGGACCTGGGGCTCTTCCGCGTGCTCGGTCAGCCCAAT
>JAFAZL010000909.1 GCA_019239815.1 Acidobacteriota bacterium | reverse complement strand
CCGCGTATCGAGTGGAATCAGATGTATCGCGAGACGTGGCGCATCGAACGCGACTTTCTCTACGATCCGAACCACCACGGGTTGAATCTCACTGCCGCCGAAAAGAAATACGCTCCCTATCTAAAAAACCTCGGTGGCCGCGCCGATCTCAACTATCTCTTCGACGAAATGCTCGGCGAGATCACCATCGGCCACATGTTTATCCGCGGCGGTGATGTGCCGCAGCCGCCGCAGGTCAAGGGCGGATTGCTCGGCGCCGACTACAAGATTGAAAACGGGCGCTATCGTTTCGCCCGCATTTTCAACGGCGAAAACTGGAATCCCGATTTGCGCGCGCCGCTCACGCAGCCCGGCGTCGACGTGAAAGTCGGCGAATACCTACTCGAAGTCAATGGAGTCGAAGTAAGGCCGCCGTCGGACGTGAATATGTTCCTCGAAAACACCGCCGATAAGCAGACGCGCATCAAGGTCGGCCCGAACGCAGATGGAAGAGACGCGCGCGAAGTCACCGTCGTCCCGGTGGGTGACGAGGAAGAACTTCGGACGCGCGCGTGGGAGGAAAATAACCGCCGCAAGGTCGATGAACTCAGCGGCGGCAAACTCGCCTACGTGCATGTACCTGACACGAATGTCGGCGGCTATCTCAATTTCAATCGCTTCTATTTTGGCCAGGTCGGCAAGCAGGCGGCGATCATCGACGAGCGCTACAACCACGGCGGCCAAATCGCCGACTCGATCATCGACTTGCTCGAGCGGCCCCTCCGCAACTGCGCGGTCGGTCGCGAGGGCGAAAAATTCTGCTCGCCCTTGGAACAGATCTATGGGCCGAAGACGATGATCATCAACGAAATGTCGGGCTCAGGTGGCGATGCGCTGCCGTGGATGTTCAAGCAGGACAAAGTTGGCCCGCTCGTTGGCATGCGCACGTGGGGCGGCCTGGTCGGCATCTGGAATTATCCCGTGTTAATGGATGGCGGCCGAGTGACCGCGCCGCGCGGTGCTCTCTACGGCCTTCACGGCGAATGGGAAGTGGAGAATGTCGGCATCGCGCCCGACATCGAAGTCGAAAACGATCCGGCATCGGTTGCGAAGGGCCACGATCCGCAACTCGAAAAAGCAGTGCAGGTCACGCTCGATGCGCTTCAGAAGCATCCGGTGGTGATTCCGGATCATCCGCCGTATCCGAACTATCATCAGAAATAGCCGCGAAAATCGCGACGAATTATTTTTCGCGATCGGCCAACGTTTTCGAGTACAGCCACGGATAGAGCTTCGGCTCGTCGTAGGCTTTATCCCACGCGACGTGCTTCACGCCTGGATACTCGGTGTAGTGCACTTCGGCGCCGACCGCTTTCATCGCGTCGGCCATGCGTTGCGATTCGGTGACGGGCACGATGTTGTCGTCCGCTCCGTGAAAAATCCAAACGGGGACCTTGCCGATTTTGGCTGCCGCATCGGTGTAGGCTTTTGGCCCGTCGGGCGGCGAAAAATTCACAAGCTCAGGATGCGCTTTCAGCGTGGCAACAGGCGGGTGGATTCCGCCGCAAATGATCACCAGCGCCGCGAACGTGTGCGGAAATTTTTGCGCGAGATACCAGCTGCCGTATCCACCCATCGAAACGCCGGTGAGATAGGTGCGATTCGTGTCGCCGTGAAATTCGTGCGTAGCGTTGTGGAGCGCTGCCATCGCCAGGTCGCCCATCGGCGGCTCGGTCCACCAAATATTTTTTCGGCATTGCGGCATAACGACGATCGCTTCAAAATGGCCGCGGTCGCTGCGAATCGCGGTACCGATGCCGACGTCGGTTTCGTCGAGACCGTCTTCGCCGCGTTCGCCCGATCCATGCAGAAACAGAATCACTGGCCATTTTTGGTGTGGCGTCCAGTCCTCGGGAACGAAGACTTGGTATCTGTAGGTCGTATCACCAATGGTCAGGGTGCGGTCGAGAAAGCCCGTCTCGTGTTTTGCTGGCGTGCAGAGTGCACTAGCCAAAAACACAAGCAGCAGCACCATCAATTTCCCGCAAAGGTTCCGCAAGACGATCCCCCGCCAATTCGACTTTACCATGCTCATTTCGATGCGCGGGCGGGCCGCAGGGAATGCAGCACCGGTGTCGGCCGGATCGGCCGACAAGTGCACCTGCATCGATTAGCGTTGTCGACGTAGCCCGCGAACATATAGGGGTGCAGCGATGCTTTACCCTGAGCCTCGAAGGGTGCGCCCCATGTCCGCACGATGTGTCCGCGCTGCCGCGGCGCACGAATGTGGTAGCGTGAAATCGGACGATTGGCGATGCCTGAACTCCCCGAAGTCGAAACCGTGGTGCGTGGCCTGCAGAAGTCCGTGCTCGGCCGGAAGATCCTGTCAGTGTGGATCGGCAAGAGCGATTTCATCGACAATCCCGCCGAATTTACGCGTTTGAATGGACAAAAAATCGCGTCGATTGAGCGATTCGGCAAGTTCATGTTGCTGCGGCTGGCGAACGGCGAGCGTGTCGCGGAGAAACCCTTGGAAGACGCCGCGAATGAAACGGCTTCGCTGCTGGTGCATCTCGGAATGACAGGGCAGTTGGCGCCGAGCGCCGCGGAAATCCCGTTCGACAAGCACACGCACGTTTCATTCGCGCTCGATGATGGCCGCGAGCTTCGCTACACAGATCCGCGGCGGTTTGGGCGCATGGCGTATCTCACGGCGGACCTGCTGGCGAATGAGGTTGCGGGAGCCGGAGCTGATCCACTTGAGGTAAGCGCAGCAGAATTCGCGGAGCGCGTTCGTTCGCGCAATGCCCGCATCAAGGCGCTGCTGCTCGATCAAAGTGTGTTTCGCGGCGTCGGGAATATCTATGCCGACGAAAGTTTATGGCGCGCGAAAATTCACCCAGCGCGGGTCGGCTCGAAAATCAGCGCGAAAGAAGCTGAGACGCTGCGCCGCGTGTTGCAGGAAATTCTGAATCGCGCCATCGTCATGCGCGGCTCGTCCATCTCGGATTTTCTTGACGCCAACGGCGAGCCGGGAGAATATCAGCGCCATCATCGAGCTTACGGACGAGAAGGGAAGCCGTGTTATCGGTGCCGCACTCCGATCCGGCGCGTTATCGTCGCGGGACGAAGCAGCTATTTCTGCCCAAAGTGCCAGCCTGCGCCACGCCCGCAAAAATCAAGGCGTCGCAAGTCAAAGTCACGCACGACGAGTCGATGACGCCAATCTCCCGCAATCGAAACGCATCGGCGACTCAACGCCGTCTAAACACCGACGACCAGATTCCGAAGCAAAGTTGAAGATAGGGGAGAACGGATGAACACGCGTCGAAGCGCCGCGTTTGTGTTGTGTGCAGTGCTGATCTTGATCGCGGTGCGTGCGGGATTTGCGAGGCCTTCGCCTGCGCCGGACAACCCGTATCCCTACGCCGCCGACGACGCGCGGATTCTCGCTGAAATTCACGACAACAGCGAGGCGATGGCGAATCTTGAATATCTGTCCGACAGCATCGGCGCGCGCATGAGCGGCACGCCGGGGCTGAAGCGCGCGAACGAATGGACAAAGCAGAAATTCGCAGAATACGGATTGCCGAACGTGCATCTCGAGCCGTGGACAGTCGCTCGACCGTGGACGCGCGGAACGGCGCGAGCGCGAATCACGGCGCCAGCCGAGCATCCGCTGACGATTGCGTCGGCGGCGTGGTCGCCAAGCACGCCGGGAGCGGTGAGCGGCACGGTTGTGTACTTCGATGCGAAAGAGAAAAAGGATTTCGAGAAATTTCGCGGCAAGCTGAAAGGCGCGATCGTTATCTATCAGGAGCCGACGAGTTTGTCGCCGCAGCCACCGGTCGATAATTTTCGCGCGTTCACGCGACCGATGCAGAAGCCGCCGGCGCGCATCGGCGAATTGCCGGAGGGCGATCCGTACGAAGCGTTTTTGCAGGCGGAAAAGGATCGCGACACGTTTTGGAAGGAACAAGGCGTCGCGGCGGTCTTGCGCGACTCGGGCAAGCCAGAAGGCTTGCTGAATATGACGGACATCAGCTTGTCGCGCTACGCGGAAGGACTGGTGCCGACGGCGTTCATGACGGGCGAAGGCTACCGGATGATTTGGCGGCTGCTGAAACACGGACCGGTGACCGTCGAAATCGAAATGACGAACACATTCGGCACGAAGCCCGTCGAGGTTTACAACACGGTTGCTGATCTGCGTGGCTCGGAAAAGCCGGACGAGATGGTGATCATCGGCGGCCATCTCGATTCGTGGGATTTGGCGACCGGTTCGACCGACAACGGCACGGGATCGATGGCGGTGCTCGAAGCAGCGCGCGCGCTGGCGAAGCTGAAACTCAAACCGAAGCGCACGATTCGGTTTGTGTTGTTTTCGGGTGAAGAACAGGGGCTGTACGGCTCGCAGGAATACGTGAAGGCGCATCAGAACGAGCTCGACAAAATTTCCGCGGCGCTGGTGCACGACACCGGCACGGGGCGGGTGCTCGCACTCGGAATGCACGACAACTATCAGGATCGCGAGCTTGTCGATCAGGTTCTGACGCCACTGCCGGAGTTGAAATTGCTCGAGCCGAGCATGGCGCGTTCGTACGGAACCGATCATCTTTCGTTCGATGAAGTTGGAGTGCCCGGATTTTTCTGCATGCAGGAACCGGCGGAATACCGGTTTACGCATCACAGCCAGACCGACACGTTCGACAAGGTGTGGAAAGACGATTTGAATCAGGGCGCGCAGGTGCTGGCGACGTTTGCGTACAACACCGCACAGTTGCCGGTGCTGCTGCCGCGTCGGCCGCTTCCGTACAACCCCGCGCCGAAACCAGCGGCCGGAGCAAATGCAAACGCGGCCGCTTCCGTTCCGCTAGAGAAGCCGGACCCCATCGCGGAGATGGACAAGAAAATCATCGAGCAAGTGAAGAAAGACGAGGCGGCGCTGAAAGCCGATCTGACTTACCTCGCCGATCGCATTGGGCCGCGGCTCACCGGTTCGCCGCAGCTTGATCGCGCGAGTCACTGGACGGAAGAACAATTCAAAGCGGCGGGATTTGCGAACGCGCATCTGGAATCGTGGAGCATCGCGAACAGTTGGACGCGCGAACCCGCGACAGGGCGAATCGTTTCGCCGGCTGAGCAGAATCTGACGATTGCTTCCGGAGGATGGTCGCCGAGCTCGAACGGCACATTGCGCGGCAACGTCGTAGGCGTTTCGTACCGAGCCGCGGCGGACCTCGATCAGTATCACGGCAAACTGAAGGGCGCGATTGTGCTGCTGGGCGCGCCGCGCGAGATGGAGCTGCCGGAAAATCCGTTGATCACGCCATGGGACGGAGAAGCGATTCCTGTGGCGCATCCGAAGGGCGCTCGACCGTACTCGACCGACGAGGGCAAGAAGATCCGCGAGGCGCTGACAAAGCTGATCGGAGAAGAGAAGCCGCTCGCGGTGCTCTACGGTTCGGAGAAGGAGTATGGGCTGATGAGTATGGGCGGCCCGTTTTCGCGGGAATATGCGGCGGCGCCGATGCCGACGGCGTTCGTCGAACGCGAGAATTATGCACAGCTCTGGAGATTCCTCGAACAGGGGCCGGTTGAAGTGGAACTGAATATGGGCGGTAAGCTGAGCGGCAAGCCGATAGATGTGTACAACACGGTCGCGGAAATTCGTGGGACGGAGAAGCCCGATGAGTTTGTGATCGTCGGAGGGCATCTCGATTCCTGGGATTTGGGCACGGGCGCGACCGACGACGGAACCGGCGCGATGGCGGTGCTCGCAGCGGCGCGTGCGTTGCAGAAGCTGGGCGTGCAGCCGAAGCGCTCGATTCGTTTTGTAATGTTCAGCGGCGAGGAACAAGGACTCAACGGATCGAAAGCGTACGTGAAGGCACACGAGGCAGAACTGCCGAAGATTTCCGCGGTGCTCGTGCATGACAGCGGTACCGGAAAAGTTTTGACCGTTGGGATGATGGGGAACTACGCGGCGCGCGAAACGATGGATCACGTTCTGTATCCGCTCGCTGCGGCTCCAGGTATTGGTTTGGCGGAGCCAAGTTTGCGGACGGAAGGCGGATCGGATCACGTTCCGTTCGACGAAGCCGACGTGCCGGGATTCTATTGCGTGCAGGACAACGTCGACTACGACAAGACGCACCATTCGCAAGCCGACACGCTCGACCGCGTGCGTTGGGACGATCTAACCGAAGGCGCGCAGGTCTTGGCCGTGTTTGCGTACAACGTGGCGCAGCTTCCGGATTTGCTGCCTCGCAAACCGGCGAAGCCAGCGGCTTCGTCCCAACCGAAATGAGCGCTGCGCGACAACGATTGAGCTGCGTTGGGAGGGCCCGATGAGAGCGGTGTTGCAGCGCGTGAGCCGGGCGCAGGTGACCGTCGAGTCTCGCGTGACGGGATCGATCGCGTCGGGGTTGATGATTCTGCTTGGCGTCGGATTGGCGGATACCTCGGCGGTTGCGATTTCGATGGCGGAGAAGTGCGCAAACCTGCGCATCTTTGAGGATGAGCAGGGCAAGATGAACAAGTCGCTGCTCGACGTGAAGGGTGCGGCGCTGGTGGTGTCGCAGTTCACGTTGTACGGCGATGCGCGTGGGCAGCGGCGGCCTAGTTTTATCACGGCGGCGCGTCCGGAACAGGCGGTTGCGCTGTACGACGAATTTTGTGCGGCGCTGCGTAAGCTTGGAGTCGAAGTGCAGACCGGCGTGTTCCAGACGATGATGTCGGTAGAATTGGTAAACGAAGGGCCAGTGACGATTTTGTTAGATTCGGACAAGACGTTTTAAATTTGAATTGCTACTTGTCGCGTGAGTTTTAGCCTTAGTTCATCGTATTAGTTGCCTGTGAATGCCGAAGAAGACCGCCAAATCGAGTTTGCCGACTTTGCGCATCCGGCGCGCGAAGCCGTCGGATGTTCCGCGGCTTGCTGTGCTTGCTGGCGAGCTTGGGTATCCGACGACGACTGCAGAGATGAAGGCGCGATTGCAGCGCGTGAAGCCGGCGGCGCTCAACGCAATTTTTGTCGCTGATGACGGCGGCGTTGTGATTGGGTGGATTCACGTCGGCGTTTCGTTTTTGCTCGAGGTTCCGCTACGAGCGGAGATCAACGGGCTCGTCGTTGGTGAATCGACGCGGAGTCGAGGCACGGGAGCGTTGTTGCTCGAAGCAGCAGAGGCATGGGCGCGCACGAAGAAATGCGAAGGCATGTCAGTGCGGTCGAACGTGATTCGGGATCGCGCGCATGCGTTCTATGAACGCAACGGATACGAGCATTACAAGACGCAGAAGGCGTTTCGGAAACCGCTGTAGCCGGCGATAGATTTTCAAACATGGCTCGATCCATTTCAAAACGCACAGCGATTGGTTTGCTTTCGTTGGTCGCGG
>JAFAZL010000856.1 GCA_019239815.1 Acidobacteriota bacterium | reverse complement strand
AATTGTAGCGGCTGCTGAAGATGGTGAAGCCGGTGGAAATCGGGCGATCGAACAAATAAGGCTCGGTGAAGCCAAACATGAAGCTGCGTTGCAAGTCTCCGAACTGCGCCGAGAACGTGAGCGTCTCCCCGAGTCCGAGGAAGTTGTTGGTCTGATACGTGAGGCCGATGAAGGTGCCGGCGAGTCCGCTGACGCCGCCCTGCAAGCCGATGGACTGCTTGCCCTTTTCCTTCAGCTTGAGGTTGAGATCGACAGTGCCTTCTTTTGTATTGCGCTTGATCTCGACGGCCTTGTCTTCCTCGATGCGGTCGAAATAGTTGAGCTGATTGAGGCGGAGAATGCTGATTTCCCAGGCGCGCTTGTTGAAGAGCTGGCCTTCGTCGAGGAGCAACTCACGGCGAATGACTTTGTCGCGCGTAGTGGTGTTGCCCGTGAAATCGATGCGGCGAACGTAATATTGCTTTTCTTCGCTGAAGCGCAGCGTGAGATTGATGGTGGCTTCGGGGTCGTTGATGTCGAACTCGGGCTCGGCAGTGAAGTCGATGAATCCGTACTGGCCGTAAGCCTTGCCGTAGTCTTCGATCGCTTTGCGGACCTTGGCGGCGGAGAAGATGTCGCCTTGCTTGAGCGGGAAGACGGTCTTGAGCGCATCAACTTTAAGCGAGAGCGCCTTGTCTGGATCGGCGCTGACGATTTTCAGCGTGCCCATCTTGTAGCGGATGCCCTCTTCGATGGGAATAGTGATGTTGACTGCTTTGCCGTGGGTGCGGCCGGTCAGTGGGACGCCGAGTTTGTAGCCTTGTGTGTCGTAATTCTCAAGGATCGGGCCGTTTGGCGCGACAACAACCTTGAAGTAACCGTTGTCCTGGTAGAGACCGCGGATGCCGACTTCTAGATCTTCGGTGAGCTTTTCGGAGTCGTACGTTTTGCTGAGAACTGCAATGTCCCAGAAATAGAGAGGAATCGAGTAGGGGCGATCGTGACGCATCGCGCGGATGAGCTTGCGGCTGCTGAAGGCGTGATTACCGGTGAAGCGAATGTGGCCGACTTTAACCTTCGGGCCTTCGTTAATCTTGAAAACAAGGATGACGGCGTTGCTCGATGCGATGCGCTCGTATTGCGGAGTGACCGTAGCGAACTGCCGGCCATGCTCGCCCAAGAGCTCTTTCAGGACGACTTCGGCTTTCTTGATGCGCGTCGGGTCGAAGCTGCTTTCGACAGTGAGGCCGACTTTGCGCTCTTTGAAGCGATCAAGAATGTCGGACTCAGAGATCGAGTGCATGCCGTCATAGCGAATCCGGCGGATGACGGGGCGCTCTTTGACTTCGAAGATGATGTTCTTGTGATTGGGGCCGTCGGGAGAATCTTCGACGCGGAGCTTTACATCTTCGAAAAACTGCGTGTTCCAGAGAGCCTGGAAATCGCGGCGAAGCGTTTCCTCATTGTAAGGATCGCCCTCGCGAGAAAAAATGCGCGCTTTTAGAGTGTCGCTGCGAATGCGCCGATTGCCTATAAAGATGATGCGGTCGACCACGGCCGGCGAATTCTGGTCAGCGGCTGGAGCGGCTTGCGTCGGGGCATTTTCGAGCGGCGATTGGGTGGGTTGAGGCGCTGGCTGCTGGGGAACGGGTTGCGGCTGTTGGGATTGATCAGGCTGCTGTTCTGGTTGTTGTGCTTGGGGCTTCGACGAAGACTCCTGATGCTTGGAAGACGATTCTTGCGATTTAACGTTTGAGGAGTCTGCCGAATCTAATGCTTCAGACGCGCTAAAAGAGCGCGCTGAATTGCCCGCGAATCCACGCGACGACGCAGCGGCAGAAGTCAAAGCGGAAGTGAGCAACAACACCAAGCCCACGATCCACAAAGACCGAGCGCGCAGAAGCCTGAACGGCGAACAGACTTTTATTTGAGCGGCCATTGACGAGGTCAAGGCCGCGCCCCCAAACCCAAGTTGTTCTTCTCCCGCCGTACCCGGTATGGGCCGGCCGTGAAGCTGGTCTTGTCGCGAGAGCAAGACCAGCTATGCGTTGTGTCTGATTCGCTAGTGGACGACCGGGGTTGCCTCACCAACCGGTCTGAACGCGAGGCCTTCCCCGGCGACATAAATCTGGAGCGTCGCAGGCCTTGTGATTCCACCCTGAATGAGAGCTTCCGACAGCGGATCTTCGACGTATTTCTGCAAAGCCCGCCGCAACGGACGCGCTCCGTAGTTCCGATCCGAGCACGTTTTTTCCAGAATCCACTGACGTGCTTCCGGCGACAGCACGATCTGGACCTGGCGATGAATCAGCGTGTCGTTGAGCTGACCAACGAGCAGATCGATGATGCGGAGCAGGTCGTCGTCTCCGAGCGGATTGAAAATGATGACCTCGTCCAAGCGGTTCAGGAACTCCGGATTGAACGATTTCTTCACTTCGCCCATCACCATTTCTTCGATGGTCTTGAGGCCGGCTTCATCGGCGCCCGATTGGAAGCCGATCGAAGTGCGCTTCACAAGGTGACGCGCGCCAAGATTCGAAGTCATGATGATGATGGTGTTACGGAAGTCTACGGTGTTACCGAGGCCGTCGGTCAATTGGCCGTCTTCGAAGACCTGCAACAGGATGTTGAACACGTCGGGATGCGCCTTCTCGATTTCGTCGAGGAGGATGACGGAGTACGGAGTGCGGCGAACGCGCTCGGTGAGCTGGCCGCCTTCTTCGTAGCCGACATAGCCTGGAGGTGCGCCGATCAGCTTGCTGACCGAGTGCTTCTCCATGAATTCCGACATGTCGAAACGGACGAGCGACTTTTCGCTGCCAAAGAGAAATTCCGCCAAGCGGCGCGCGACTTCGGTCTTGCCGACGCCCGTGGGCCCGAGGAAGAAGAAGCAGCCGACGGGACGCAGCGGAGACTTCAAGCCGGCGCGGCTGCGACGAATGGCGCGGGCGAGAGCGGTGATCGCTTTGTCCTGGCTGATGACGCGCTTGTGGAGTTCGGGCTCGATGCGCAGAAGCTTTTGCTGCTCGTCTTCCTTGATCGAGGTGACGCCGATGCCGGTCCAGCGCGACACGACTTCTTCGATGTCTTCGCGCGTGACGATGCCCGTTGAGGCGTCGTCGAGCTTGTAGCGCTCGCGGAGACCGCGCAGATTTTCTTTCTCTTTACGCTCTTCTTCGGAGTAGAAGCGCGCCTTTTCGAATTCGTGAGCGGCGATGGCGCTTTCCATCCGGTGCGTGATGAACTTCACGCGCTTCTGAACTTCGCCGAC
>JAFAZL010000829.1 GCA_019239815.1 Acidobacteriota bacterium | reverse complement strand
AGGTCCTCAGTGCAGTCCGTCTCCGAAAATGCCTTGATGCAGTCATACGCGCCGGGGAATCCGCACAACATCGCTTGCAGCCAGAACGAATCCCGCAGCCCTTGCGAAACCGTGCTGCCCGGCCGGTTCGCTCCGTAAAATGGAGCACTCAGATCCTTGAAGAACTGCGCGCGATCGTGCTGCACAGCTTTACGAAGATCGTCGAACACCGAGATCGGCAGCCCCTCTGGATTCGCCGGCGTCTTCAACATCAGCGGGGGAATCGCGCTGATCAGCACGGCCTTCGCCACGCGTTTCGTCCCGTGCCGTCCGATGTAGCGGGCAACTTCGCCGCCGCCGGTGGAATGTCCAACGTGAATTGCGTTCTTCAGGTCGAGTGCTTCCGTCAGCTCCGCTAGATCGTCGGCGTATGTGTCCAGATCATTGCCATTCCACGGCTGGCTCGACCGCCCGTGTCCCCGCCGGTCGTGTGCAATGCAGCGGAACCCGTGCTCCGTAAGAAAAAACATCTGATCTTCAAACGCATCTGAACTCAACGGCCACCCGTGGCTGAACACCACCGGCTGCCCCTTTCCCCAATCCTTGTAATAGATCTCCGTGCCGTCTTTCACTTTCAAGATAGCCATAGCTCTCCTCCCGATTCCGGAACCGCTGGATCCACTCCTGTCCTGCAACCGCAAAACGTGACTTGTTCTTTAGTTCGCCGCGATTGACCCATTCAACTTACCCATTGCGTCGAACCGTCCCGAACGCCCCGGAAACCACTTCTTGCGCAGCGACTTCAGTTGCCGAGATTTTTTCAGTGCCGCCCTGGCGTGGAAGAGCCTCGCCTTCGCCGCAGCTACTGAAATCCCCAGCGCTTGCGCCGTCTCTCGCATCGATCGCTCTTGCATCTGTCCGAGTTCAAGTGCCTTTCGAATCGTGGGCCTCAGTCCCTGCACCGCTTCGCGCACGAGCACCTCGCGCTCTTGTCGTGCGAACCGCTCCTCCGGATTCGGTGCGTGATCGAGCGCCTCAAAGTACGCGGTCCGCTCGCCGCTCTCTCCCGCATTATCGATCGGCAGTTCACGGTGCGTCCGCTTCTTACGTAGCGTCATCAGTGCGGCGTTGATCCCGATGCGCGTCAGCCATGTCGAAAAGCTCGATCGCCCGTCGAATCGATGCAGATTAAGATACGCGCTGAGAAACGACTCTTGTAGAGCATCCTCGGCATCTTCATGATTTTTCGTTATGCGATGCAGCGTCTGGTACATCCGCGCCTTGTTCGGCGCACAAAGCTGTTCAAACGCGCCCGATTCCCCGCTACGCGCGGCTTCCAATAGCTCTTCGTACTTTGCGCATTGTCTTTCACTAGCTTGGTTGGCTACTTTGGTCGGTATCCTGCAAAGCTCAACTTCGTTCTTTCTATCAATAATGGCTGGCACTGGTCCCTCACGCTTGTAAATTTGTCTATCGCCGTTGGTTCTCTCATTTGATCCATTCCCGGATGTATGGCGGGGAGTTCACCAAATTCACCCCCCTTCACACTCGCTGAGATACCGGACCACCCCGGCGTCCACGAGTGTCAGTTCGTCCAGATCGAGCACCGTTCCAAGTCCCGCGCCGAGGTTTTGCGCCCGGAAATCCTCGAGATCCTCGGAATGAATCTGTCCGATCAACTTCAAAATCGTTCCCCCCGGCTGCGAGTTCTGTTCGATTCGCAGCGTCATTGGCTCAAGCTCATGCCGAAATGGAAAGCAGTTCCTGCGCCAACGTTAACCAACACAAAAGTGGACGCTTAACTTGATATCTGTCGAGCCCAGCTTCGGCACATGCCGATTTTCGGCATGGCAGACTCGCATGCCCGTATCCCAGTGAATTTCGTCGTATCGCACTCGATGCCCGTCGACGTTGAAGGCCTAACCATTCCCGTAGCCATTGCAGCGTGCGTTCGCGTGACCTTGACAAAAGCCATAGGAGTGCTATACTGGTTGTTAGTTAAGACTGTGTGAAACGCCGGACCAGAATCCGGCGTTTTTTCTTTTTTTCCACAGGCTTTGCACCTTTAAAGCGGATGAAGCACAAAGGGCAAAAGCAAAGCGAAACAAGCTGCTCTCTAAATGCCACTTGAGAAACGACTTACAGACTCTTTGTTTTTTGCGACGGTCCAAATTCTGTAACGTAAACAAAAATAAGTTAGTTAGGTACTCTTTGGAAAAACATAGGGGGTGTATGGGGTCGAACTGAGTCTTCCACGAGGCCGGCATCCAAAGCGAAGACCGGATCGACGCGCACAACATTGCCGATGCGAAGATTCGCGACCGGGCGAAGCAAAACTAACTACGAACTCTTCCCCGAAGCTGAAAGAGCGTCACCGCGATTATCAACGCGTAAGCAACAAAACCTGCTACGAGTTCCATAATCAAACTTCCATCGTTCACTGTACGAAATCAATACAGCCTTCTACGGACATTCTGATGTCACGTACCTATTCCACCGTAGGGTAACCCGCACACGTACCTGATTCCCCGGGGATGTCCACACGAATTCACAGGCCGCTCACTCCGACGTTATTCCGAACCGCGCTCGATACGCGCTGGGTGAAACGCCCGTGTGCCTCTGAAACAAATCGCGGAAAAATGCGACGTCCTGGTAACCGACGGCGTCGCTAATCTCCTGCATCGTGCGATGGTTGCTCTCAAGCATGCGCTTGGCGGCCGCGATCCGCAGTTTCTGCAGGTACGCCAGCGGACTATCTCCCGTCGCTTGTTTGAACCGGCGAACAAAGTTGCGAACGCTCATGCCGACACGGCGCGCCGGATCTTCCAGCGGAAACGTGGTCGCAAAATTTTTGTGCATCCATTCCTGCGCGCTCGAAATCGCGTCGTCGGTATGGTCGGTCTTTAGAGGAACGATCGCGAATCCAGACTGCCAGGCGCGCGGCGTTTCGATCAAAAGCGCTTTAGCCGTTTGCATCGCCACCTCGTGTCCGCAAAATCGCTCGACCAGATAAACACTCAGATCAAGAGAAGCGTTCACCCCGCCGCCGCAATAGAATCCATGGTCCTCGGTGACCATACACTCCGGCATCCATTTGACGCGCGGATATTTCTCGCGAAACCGCTCGGCGAGACCCCAGTGCGTCGTGGCGCGCTTGCCGTCGAGCAACCCCGCGGCGGCCACCAGACCGACGCCGGAACAAACGCTGGCGACCGCCACGCCTCGCTGGCTTCGGCGCTTCAGCCACGGCACGATTGCCGCGTTGCGTTCCACGACATCGTCGACGCTCAGCCCAGTCGTGGGAACAAAAATCAGATCGATTTTGCCGATTTCACGGATTGACGCGTTTGGCTTGATTTGAAGACCGCCATCGCACTCGACCGCTTTCCCATTCGCTGATGCCGTCGTCACGTGAAATCGCGGCGATAAATTCGCGCCGGTCAGATGACCCCACAACGAACCTGCATGCCGGAAGACTTCCATCGGGCCGATCGCGGTGGAAGAAAACATTTGGTCCAGAAGTAAGACCGTAATTTCCTTCATCTCGAAGCTCCTTCGCTCACGTCTCCGTGGTATGAGTCTCGATCGATTTCCAGCCGGATTTGGGGATCGGGCTCAGTGTCTGGACAGCGTTTTGGCCTAAATACCTATCTATAATGGCATATCTGCCATCTTGTCGCAAGCGCCTCCTGAGGCTAATT
>JAFAZL010000758.1 GCA_019239815.1 Acidobacteriota bacterium | reverse complement strand
GATACGTTTTCAAACACTCCCGCGCGGTATCCAGTTCCGACAGGCGCGATCCTTCCTGCTCGATCAGATAATATTCGACACCGCCGCCATGCTCAGCCGCGGCAAAAATCGCCTTCCAGTCCGCTTCGCCTTCGCCAAACAGCACCTTATAACCCTCGGCGGCATCCGGTGACCAATCCTTACAATGAATCGATCGAATCCGTCCCGGGTTCGCCTTAATCCACGCAACCGGATCCGACCCCGCCTCAAGACACGTACCCACGTCGAGCTGTAACATGACCGTCGGCTTCGTATTCTTGGCAAGAACTTCCATCGGGCGAACGCCGCCGATCGGCACAAACTCCGCCTTGTGATTGTGATACCCGGAGTGCATCTTCGCCGAAGCCAGATCTTCATTCACTTCGTTCAGCTCGTCGGCAAACTTCCGCCACCCGTCGATCCCTTGCCCCTCGACACTGGTCGATGCCACCACAACATACTTGCAGCCCAGGATGGCGCAACGGTCCCGCGTCTTAGCAATGTTTTCCTTGCTCACATACGACGCATCGTTGTGGGTCGAATAACATTTCACGCCGAGACCATCGAGCAGCTTCCGCACGTCTTTGGTCTCCTGCTCGGTCCATTCCCAATATGGCGCGTAAAACTCCACGCACTGATACCCCATTCCCGCCACGGCCTTAACCGTGCCCTCGACATCCTTCTTCAACTCTCCGCGCACCGAATACAACTCGAGCCCCACAGGTATTGCCGAGGCTGGCGCAAGCGGCAATGCACCCAATCCGCGCGTCGCGAACGGCGCAAGCGCCGACATCGTCAAAAATGATCGTCGCGAGAAATTTTTCATTTCGCGGCACAAGGTTTCACCAGCAGGATCAGCAATGTGTTTTGTCATAGCGGCATGCTACGCCGAAACGGCAGGGAATTCATTCGCATTCGACCTTGCACCCCCAGTGCTCGTCGCGGCTATTGCGCCAGAAACGCCGAAGTCTCCCGCAGAAACAATGCCAGCGCATCGTGATGCACCCAATGCCCCGCCCCCGGCACTTTTATAAGCCGCCTGTTGCGCACGGCCTGGAATCGCGGATCATCCTCCGGCACCGGCAAAAAACTTTCCAATCCCCAAAAAAACAAAGTGGGACACGAAATCTGTCCCATGATCTCCACCGCATCGGCGATGTTGTTCCCATACGGCGCAAATACGCGCGCAAAATTGTCAAATTTCCACAGCAATGACCCGTCCGACTCCCAATTCGTTCCATGCAACGTCAAATGCCGCGCCACCTCGTCGCTCAGCCGCGGATTCACTTCCTGCATGCGCGCCATGGCGGCCGCCAGGCTTGGATACGGCTTTGGCCGCCGCTTCTCCATATCGCGAATCTTTTCGATCCACTGCCGCATGCGCTCCGAGGCCGGCCCGTGCATCGGATGCTCGCGCGGAAAGCCCAGCCCCTCGATGGAAACCAATTTCTGTACACGCTGCGGGTAAACGCCGGTGTACTGCAATGCAACACCGCCGCCCAGCGAATGCCCGACCAGCCGGATCGGAAAATCGTTGATCACGTCGAGGAGCGCCGACAGGTCGAGCACATGCTCGGCCACGGTGTACGCGGCACCCGGCGCCCACGCGCTGTTTCCGTGCCCGCGGAGATCCAGCGCAAACACGTGATAGTCCCGGCACAATTCCTGCGCGACCCAATCCCAGTTGCGCGCGTGATCCAGCGCCCCATGTACAAGCACGAGCGACGGTTTTCCGTCCTGGCCGTAGTCCCAGAATTGGAGTTTCAATCTGTCGGAATAGAAAAAGTGCGAAATCGGTTCCACGGTCCAGTCGTTCCTTTCACTTTCCGCTGCACACAAAATATACACGCAGCTTTTCCGCGTCGCGTGACAAACCGCCGCGCGCGGTCGGAAATTACATCACTGCGCGCGTACACCCCAAAAAGCAAAAGAGGCGGGACACAGCTTGCTGTGCCCCGCCTCTTCCTAAGAATCGAGCGAACCCTAGTCCGCGTCGGCTTGGAACACTTCGCCCGGCAGCCGAAGCGGCACGGGCCGTCCTGAAAACGCTTCGCCGCGATCTTCTCGACGTTGCGCGCCGAAATCGTGTCGGCGACCGGTATGTTCCGCCGCGGCGACCGGCTTGCCATCTTCCGCGCGCAGCCGCTCCATCTTGATGCCTAGCGTCCGCTCAAGCTGAAACAATTCCGACCGCTGCTCACGCGCGAACAACGTCGAAGCCACGCCATGTTTCCCTGCGCGTCCTGTCCGTCCAACGCGGTGAATAAAATTCTCTGCGATTTCGGGCAGATCGAAGTTGATCACGTGCGCGACGTCCTGCACGTGAATTCCGCGCGAGGCCACATCCGTTGCAACCAGCACGCGGAAGCGTCCCTGCTGGAATCCAGCGAGTGCCGAATTCCGCTGCGATTGCGAACGATCGCCGTGGATCATCGCGGCCGAAAAA
>JAFAZL010000741.1 GCA_019239815.1 Acidobacteriota bacterium | reverse complement strand
CCGGTCTTCGGTCAGCATCTGCAAATAATCGAGTTCGCGCACCACTTCAGGTTCCGCGACGCGATCGAGAAACTGCCGCACCCGCGCCTGCTTGCTGTTGCGCATTTCCTGCGTAGTGCCGATGGCCACGACATTCCCCTTGTCGATCAGCACCATGCGGTCCGCGATCAAGAATGCGCTCGCCAGCTCATGCGTGACGACGATGATCGTCATGCGAAACGCCTTCTTCAACTCGAGAATCAGCTGATCGATGCCTGCGGCGATGATCGGATCCAAACCGGCAGACGGCTCATCGAAAAACAGAATCTCCGGATCCATCGCCAGGGCGCGCGCGACGGCGGCGCGCTTCATCATGCCGCCGCTAAGCTGCGAAGGCATGTAGTATTCAAATCCGGCGAGCCCGACCTGCTCGAGTTTTAACCGCAACATGATTTCGATCGTCGAATTCTCAAGCTTCGCGTGTTCCCGCAGTGGCAATGCGACGTTTTCGCCCACCGTCATCGACCCAAACAGCGCGCTCCCTTGAAACGACATGCCAATGTGTTTTCGAATTTCGTCCAACTCATCTTCCGAGATATCCGCCAGATTCTTTCCACGGATCCAAATCTCGCCCGCACTTGGCCGCTCCAACCCAACCAGCGTGCGCAAAAGCGTGCTCTTCCCTGATCCGGATCCACCAAGGATCACCATCGTCTCGCCGCGCTTCACGTCGAACGAGATCCCGTGCAGAATTTCGCGGTCGCCATAGCTGACGCGCAGGTTTCGCAGCGACACCATCGGCTCGGAGTCTACTCCGTCGCCGCCACGGTCCATCTCCAATTCATCGAGCGCCATGCGGTGCCGCTAACCCCCGAGGAAGAAAAACAACATCGTAAAAACGAGATCGACGAGCACGACCATGAAGATCGACATCACCACAGCTCGGGTCGTCGACTTTCCCACTTGCTCCGCGCCCGCTCCTGTATTCAATCCTTCCAGGCAGCCGACTGCGGTGATCGTCATTCCAAACATCACGCTTTTTACCAGGCCCGTGATGATGTCGCGCAGAATTAGCGCGTCCACGGAAGCCCGGACGTAACGCCCGATCGTGAAATCGGCTTGCAACACTCCGAACACTCCGCCGCCCAGAATGCCCATCGAGTTCGCCCAGATCGTCAGGCACGGCAGCATCACGATCATGGCCACAAACTTTGGTGCCACAAGAAACGCAACCGGACTGATCGCCATCGTCTCAAGTGCGTCTATCTCTTCCGTCACTTTCATCGTGCCAATCTCGGCTGCAAACGCCGATCCAGATCGTCCGATGACCACAATCGCCGTAATCAGCGGACCAAGTTCGCGCGTCATCGATACAGCTACGGCCGTGGCCACGAGGTCGATCGCGCCGAATTTGCGCAATTCATACGCGCTCTGCAACGCCAGAATCAGTCCGAAGAAAAATGTAATCAGCGAAAGGATGGGCAGCGCGCGGACTCCAACATCCATCGCCTGTGAAAATGCGCGAGCCAGCCGCAGCGGCTTGCCGCGAAACGGCCCCACAAACGTATACCAGGCGGCGCGTCCGGCCAGCGTAGCCAATGACCCAACGTAGGCTAGGCCGTTTGTGACGCCGCCCCCTATTTGTGAAACCAGTTCCATTCTCCCCTGGTCACTCGCCCGTCACTGCCGAATCGCAACTCTGCTCTGTGCCGACGCCTCCCTATGGCGTCGTCAGCCCGCCAGCGCCGCTTCTTCCGTATCGAACGTCTCAAAAATTTTCAGCAGCCGCGACAATTGCAACACTTCACGCGCCGCCGGGCTCAGCCCAACGAGCAACAGTCGTGTTCCTGCGTCGCGCGACGCCTTCAATGCTTCAACGAGCGACGCCACCCCCGAACTGTCGATATACCGCACCTTGCCCATGTTCATCACAACTTTGGGTGTCTTCTTCTCTTTGATCTCCGTGAGCAGCGCCTTGCGAACTTCGGGCGAGTGCGCCAAATCAATGTCACCCGTAATGTCGAAGACAGTAGTCGTACCCAGCGCCCGTGTCGCAATCTGCAAAGGTTTTCCTCCGAGCATCAGTTTCCGTGCCGTCCTTCCCGCGGCAAATATTTGACCAACCGCAACACGTTCGCTCCCCGAGCGCGCTTGAACTCCACGATGTCCATACTCTGCCGAATAAAATGGAGCCCCAAACCGCCTGGCTTGATCTCGTCTAATTTTCGCCCGTGGAGTTTCGCCGGATCGATCTTTGGTCCGTAATCGACCAGACGAATCTCAAAGCCTTCCCCATTCGCGGCACGTCGCTTCGCAAGGCGCAGGCACGAAAGCTCGATACGGCGGTTCAACGCACCACCGTAAGAATGTCGCATGATATTAGTGAGTGCTTCGTCGACAGCCCGGGTCACCGATCGCACTTCCGGCTCGGAAAACCCGAACACTTCCGTCAAGCGCTCCATCGCGCCGCGAACTACGCACAGCATACC
>JAFAZL010000151.1 GCA_019239815.1 Acidobacteriota bacterium | reverse complement strand
CATCCACCGTCGGCGGCTCGCCGCCAACCACCGGCATCGCAATCACGTAAAGCTGATTCATCACGTGCGCCAACACCCACTGCCCATCCGGGCTCGGCTGAATGTCGTCCGCCGGAATCGGCTCCTCAAAAAAGTAGAGCCCTTTCCCCTTCACGATCAGGTGCGTGCGCCGATCGGTCCCGTCATAGCGCAACGACACCAGTCCACCCGGCGTGTTCACATAAATCCGATCCTTCTCGTGCGTGAAGTGTGCACCGCCCGACCCTCGCGCCGGCAAAATCAAATTCGCATCGCCGCCGTCCGCCGGAATCCAAACGAGATCGGCATTCGAGGTTTGCCCGTTGTCAAACTCGCCGTTCTCGCGATCGTACGCATTCCCGCGCAGCACAACGATCTTCGTTCCATCGGGCGACCATGCCGGCTCGCTATAGACACCGATCGATTTCGATAATTGCGTCGGCGTCCCACCGCTCGCCGCCACCTTCCACAGCGACCCGCCTTCGTTCGACCACGTCACAAACGCAATCGTCTTCCCGTCCGGCGACCACGCCGGCTGAAATTCCGGCAGCTTGCTCTCCGTCAGCCGCTGCGGCTTCCCGCTCGGCAAATCCAGTGTGTAAAGGTGCGTCATCGACGAAAACGCCAGCCGCTTCCCATCCGGCGATTCCACCGGAGCCTGAATCAGGCGCACCTTCACCGGCCCCTGCTCCACCTTCTGCGGGAAATCGAGCTTCGGCCCGATGTCTTTCGACACCTTCGCCGTGAACGGAATCACCGTGTCTTTGCCATTCGCGATATTGAGGCGCCGGATTTTTCCGTCCTGGTTGTAAACAATTTCATTCCCGCCCGGCAAAAACGCGAACCCCGGAAACACGTCACGCGAAAACAGCGCCTCCTGGTCGTCGCGCGTCACCGGATACCGCACCCAGCGGTCTTCGCCGGTGTTCAAATCGCGAATGCGCAGCTCGCTCTCGGTCTCATACCGCGTGACATACAAAATTTTCGTCCCGTCCGGCGAAAGCGTCGGACGAAAGGCGCTATCGAGCTGCTCGATCAAAGTATCTTCGTCTCCCGTTTTTCGATCGCGCCGCATAATCGCCCATTGCGGAAACATCGCGTCGTACGAAAACGGCCCCTTCCGCTGCGCGTAGTAAATGTATTTGCCGTCAGGAGACGCGACGATACCCATCGAATTCGGCCGTTCTTTCCGCGGAGTCGTCGGCGTCGGCTTCGCCTTGGTGATCTGCACGCCGGTGCCGCCGTCTACGTGATACATCCATACTTCATACGCCGCGATGCCGAATCCCGCCTTCGACACATACACGTATCGCCCATCCGGCGCCCACGCCGGCGAGGCCATCGCGCTGTTCGGATCTTTCGATACTTGCTTCGGCTCTGTCCCGTCGGGATGCGTGATCCAGATGTTCTCGCTGCCATCGCGATCCGAAATAAACGCGATCCACTTGCCATCCGGCGAAAATCGCGGCTGGCTGTCGAATGCCATGCCACCCGAGATCAATTTCGCCTCGCCGCCTTCAATCGGCAGCGTGTAGATGTTGCCGAGCAGCTCGAACACGATCGTCTTGCCATCGGGCGACACATCCAGCGACAGCCACGTCCCTTCGTCCGTCGTGAACTCGATCTTGCGATCGGGCTTCAGAGGCAGCTTCTTGTCCTTATCCTTGTCGTCCTTCTTGTCTTTGTCGTCTTTTTTATCCTGCGAGACGGGATCATCTGCCCAGTGCGCCAGCGTCGCGGCACGGCTCACATCGCCGGCCAAACCGGCCAGCACCATCACCGCAACCCACAAACGCACAAAAGCGCTCATCTGCTTTGCAGCCATCCCACCCTCCAATTTGTGTTTCGAGACAAATCGCCGACCCGGCTCCGCCCTACCCCGAACGGCGCGAAATTGTACTCCGCCACACTTTGCTCGGCAATTACCCCGACCACAACCGCCCTGCAAAGACTTCGTAACGCGCCGCTATCGCCGAGCTACTCACCGAGCGCATACAAATTCAAAACTTCGCCTCACCTGAGACATCCCGCGAACCATGCTAGGCTATCCAACTGCCTTTACCAGTTGAATGTTCAGAGTGAATCGCAATTCCATTGGCCAGAATTTGCCCGCGCCTCGCCGCAAATCCCTCGTGACGGCGTTCTTCCTCGCATTCGCGACATTCGGCCTTCCTTTGACGCACGCCCAGCAAATTCGTAAGCCGCCCAAAGGCGGCGTCGCCGAACTCTCCTCCACCGGTCCGCAAACCCACAAGGGCGACACAACCACCGCCGATGGCGCGGTCGACATTCACTACGGCAATCAGCGCCTTCGCGCCGACCACGTTGAGTACAACGACCAGACCAACGAAGCCATCGCGCACGGCCACATCATCTTCGACTACGAAAATCAGCACCTCGAAGCCGACGAAGCTCACTACAACGTCAGCACCGGCCGCGGCACCTTCACCAACGTCCGCGGCTTCATCAAGATCGACCGCAAGCCTAATCCCACCATTCTCATCACCGAAAATCCGCTTTATTTCGAAGCCAAAAACATCGAGAAGTACAACAACGATCTCTACATCCTCTCTTCCGCCTGGATCACGGTCTGCGATCCCGAGCATCCGCGATGGCAGTTCTTTGCGCCGCACGCGCGCGTCACCGTCGATAAAAAAGTCGCTCTCGTCAACGCTAATTTCCGTCTTCTAACCGTTCCACTCGTCTGGCTTCCCTATGCCACCGCTCCCGCGGGACAAAAAGTCCGCGAGTCAGGCTTCCTCATCCCCATCATCGGCAACAGCACCAGCAAAGGCTTCGTCCTTGGTGACGCCTTCTACTGGGCGCCCACTCCGTGGCTCGATACGACACTCGGCGCCGAATACCTTAGCAATCGCGGTTCCGCGGAGCGCGGACACTTCCGCGCCAAGCCTTGGGAAAACACTTCCATCAACTACAGTTATTTCGGTGTGATCGATCGTGGCGTTCCGACGGTCATCAACCCCGGCTTGCCGACTCAAACAACCGAACTCGTTTCACAGGGTGGTCACGAACAGCAGCTCGAGGTTATTTCGAACCTCAATAACAATTGGCGCTTTGTCGCCGATTGGAACGAGCTGTCATCGCTCACCTTCCGGCTTGCGTTCGCCGATACGTTTGGCGACGCCATTAATTCCGAAGTTCGCAGTTCGATTTTTCTCACGCACAATTTCAATGGCTACAGCTTCAACGTCGCCGCGCTCAACGACAACAGCTTCCTCACCGTGAATCCGGTACAGACCAGCGTCTCGCTGCGGAATGCCCCCGAAGCGCGCTTCAGCTCTGTCGATCGCGCTCCGTTTGCGAATGTACCGGTGTATTTCAGTTTCGACGCATTCGCGGGCGCTTTGCATCGCGATGACGGAATCATCGAAACGCCTGCCGCCGTGCCGCGCGTTGAATTTGCTCCGCGCATTACTGTTCCGTTGCATTTCGGCCCGTGGCTCGATGTCACGGCAACTGCCGCGTTCCGCACCAGCTACTACGGCGACTCGCTCGTGCCCGGTTCGAGTCTCACGACTCCGGTGCTCAGCTCGCTCGCCATCAACCGCAATGATGGCGAGCTTGGACTCGATTTTCGTCTGCCGGTCATCCAGCGCTATTTCCAGAAGCCGACCTCGAAGAAAAAATATAAACACACGATCGAGCCGAGTTTCGCCTATCACTACGTCACTGGCATTCACGACTTCTCGCAACTCGTTCGATTTGATTCCGACTCGACCCTGACCAACACCAATGAGCTGCAATACGGAATCACGCAGCGGCTCTTCGTTAAAAATGGCGATGATCAGCCGCAGGAACTCATTACCTGGAGCCTCGTACAGAAGCACTTCTTCGATCCGACGTTCGGCGGCGCGCTCGTTACCGGTGCTCGCAACGTATTTCAAACGCTCGACGACATTTCACCGTTCGCGTTTGCCGACGCACCGCGGCATTGGTCTCCGTTGATCAGCGACTTCAAGTTGACGCCGGGTGGGCCGCTCGACTTCGAGCAGATTCTGGAATACGACACGCAACGCGGTGACGGCGGCAAACTTACCACCATCGGTACACTCGCAAAAATCAAACCGTACAAGGAATTTTTCGCAACGATTGCCGATTTCCGGCTGGACGCCGATCCGCTAGTGCTGCAGCCGAAATCGAATCAGATCCGCACGCTGATTGGTTACGGCAGCGAAACGCGAAAGGGATTTAACATCACGACAGGTGTGAGCTACGACTTCACGAACCACGCGTTACAAAATCAATTGGTGCAAATCAGCTACAACGGCGGCTGTTGCGGCCTCGCCCTCGAATATCGCCGCCTCGAACTCGGCCAGGTCCGCACCGACAACCAGTTCCGCGTCGCCTTCATCATCGCCAACATCGGCGCCTTCGGAAATCTCCGCCACCAGGAAAAAATCTTTTGACAACGAGCCTGCTCCTGGCGCGTTGTCACCCTGAGCGAAGCAAAAGGGTTCCGTTCCT
>JAFAZL010000347.1 GCA_019239815.1 Acidobacteriota bacterium | reverse complement strand
GCAGGCGTACTGTCCGTTAAAAAACACAGAACCCACTGTCATTCCGAGCGCAACGAGGAATCTGCTTTCTTTAACGTCGGCAACCAATCCTCGACGTGCCCAAGGTCTACCTCACGCCCCTTCACCAATCCAACCCCGCCAATACCGCCCCATACATCTCCATCCCATTCCAGAAATGCCCTAATCGCAAATTCTCATCCGAACTATGCTGATGATTGTCGTAATTCGCGATCGGCACTCCGATCCACGGCAGTCCCATCTCATCAAAGATGTACATCGGCACACTCCCGCCTAGTCCCGGAGCAATCACCGCTCGCCCATCCGTCGCGCTTTCCACCAGTGCAATCATCGCCTTCGAGACCGGCAAATCCATCGCCGTCCGCGATGCCCGATACCCGCCTTCATCCACAATCTTCGCGATCCGCGCATGCGCCCTCCGTTCATCCATCGTTGGCTCATGATCCACAACAGAATATCCTCGTGACTGAATGAACCCGACAATCTGCTCATACTTCTTCCGCGGATCTTCGCCCTTCACCAGCCGCGCATCGATCGACGCCTCCGCTTTCTCCGGCACCACGTTCTGCGCATGCGTCCCGACATACGCGCTATTCAATCCGCGAATATTCAGCGACGGCTGCTGCAACAACTCCGCCAATGTCTTCCCGTCGCCGTAAGGCTTTGCAATCCCCAATTCGCGCTCTAATTCCGTGTCGTTGTCCGGCATCTTCGCCAGCCACTCTTTCTCCAGCGGGCTGAGCGGCACCACATCGTCGTAGTAACCGGGAATCGTCACGTCCCCATTCGCATCCGTCATCGAAGCCAGCAATTGGGACAACTCCATCCCCGGATTCGGCGCCCAATTTCCATAGTGGCCGCTGTGCAGCGCTCGCACCGGTCCATACACCGTCACATCCAGTCCAATATCCCCGCGCGCGCCAAAAAAAATCAGCGGCCGCCCCGACGGATGCACCGGCCCATCGCAGGTCAGCAGCAAATCCGCACCGAGCAAATCTTTATGCGCTTGCAACGTGCGCTGCAGGTTCGTCGAGCCCGCCTCTTCTTCGCCTTCGAAAATCATCTTTACGTTAACCGCGAGCGGAATCTTCTGCGCGCGCAGCGCATCGATCGCCGCCAGGATGCCGATGATGGACGACTTGTCGTCCGAAGCCGACCGCGCGTAAATCCGCCAGTCATCCTTATAAGCATCGCTCGCGCCCGCGTCAGGGAAGGGAATCCGCTTTCCACCGGCTTCAATCGAGTTGTCACGCAGCACCGGTTCGAACGGTTTGCCATCCGTCCACGCGCTCGCATCCACCGGCTGCCCGTCATAGTGCGCGTAAAAAATCACCGTTCGCTTCGCACCCGGCGTCATCAATTTTCCAAACACGACTGGTCCGCGCCCCGGAATCGGCAGCAACTTCGATTCAACCCCGCGCGCTTTCAACATCTCTACAATCCGCGCCGCATTCTTCTGAATGTTCACTTCATCGCTGGCCACATTCGGAATCGCCAAAAACTCCGCCAACTCCCTAACAATCGCCCCCTCGTGCGACGCCCGATACTCGCGAACCCTTTTCACCACCTGCGCCGCTCCACTCTTCGCGCTCTGCGTCGTCTGCGCATTCAACGTAGCCGCCATCAAGCACAAGACCGCCAAGACCACCGCCGCGATAGTTCCCCTTCGACTCTTCACGAAACTCTCCCAAACACCCAAAATTCAGCCGCGAGCTTGCCACACATCCCGCAAGCAGAGAAGTATATGGAGCGCGGCGTCTCGACGCCGCTTTCACCGTCGATCCCAGTCCAAAACCACTCCGTCGCAAAACGGCGTTTAGCCACCAGGTTTGTAGGGGCGGGGCTTGCTCCGCCCGGCCCCCCACCACGAAGAACGTTCGCCACGGGCACCCAAAACGCGGCCAAGCGTATCGCCTCGCGTCAAGACAATCCTCTTGTCATGAGTACCAATAAGTTATATAACTCACTGCATAAGAGCAGTGCTCAGGACGCCTGCCGCTCCTTTCACCTGGTCGGCAGCGCGTCCTCGCGGAGGATTTTCCCGATGCGGTCCCAGCCCCGCCTCACCGCCGCCCTTCTCGTAGTGTCCCTGTTGTTCTCCAGCGCCCCTTCAAGCGCCTCCGACGCCACCGAAGTCGAAACTCTCGGCGTCGTTGTCACCTCGCACTCCGCCACCCTCGGCAACGGTATCGCCTCCGACGGTGCCACGCTCTTCAACGGCGACCGCCTCGTGACCGCACCCAACGGCGGCCTCACTCTCCGCAGCGGTGGCGCCATGCTCTACATGTCCGGCTCAACGCAAGTCACCCTGCATCGCACGCCATCGCATAATCCCGCAATCACAAAATCGCTGATCCGCGCCAACGTCACTTCCGGCTCAGTCTCCTTCTCGCTCACACCGGATCAATATTTTCTCGTCTCCGCCAACGGCGCGCTCATCGGCCCCGCCGCGCCAATGCCGACGGTCGGCGAAATCACTATCCTCGACCGCAAGTTGTTCGAAATCCGCGCGCGCCGCGGCCCGCTCAAAATCGTCTACTTCGATGACAGCGAAATCATTCCGGAAGGAAAATCTTATCGCGTCGAGTTGGCCGACCCCGACACGACTCCGACCAAAAACTCAACCACCGCCGTAACGTCCATCAAGACCCGTCCGCGTCCCAGTGGCCGCCGCCACTTCATCCTGTTGTTCCTGCTCGGCCTCGCAGCCGTAGCCGCCACCGGCGGCGCTTTCGGCTACACCCGCTCCGTCGAAAGCCCCGACTGCCCCCAACCCAACCAATGCAGCCGCCCGCACTGACACCGTGTTCGCATGACATTTGCAATTTGCTGAACGATGTCATCCCGAACGAAGTGAGGGATCTTCTTCTCTCTTATGCTTCGCCAGCAGCCGTCCTCGTGAATTCCACCAACGCAGCCAACTTCTCCCGAGCCGCCCCCGAATCAATCACTGCCCGCGCCAACCGCGCACCCTCCGCAAAATTCTCAGCCACTCCCGCCGCCACCAGCGCCGCCGCCGCATTCATCACCACCACATCCCGCCGCGCGCCGCTCTCGCCCTCAAAAATTGCGCGAATCGTCGCCGCATTCTCCGCCGGCGAACCTCCGCGAATCGCCTCCAGCGGCGCCTCCTCCACCTCAAAATCCTCCGGCACCACGGTATACCGGGTCACAAATCCGCGCTCCACATCCGCGATCATTGTCTCGCCGCACAACGAAATCTCATCCAGCCCGCCAGCTCCGTGTACCACCAGTGCTCGTTCGACTCCTAGCTCCGCCAGCGCCGCCGCCACCAAATCGACCGCATCCGCCGAAAAAACTCCCATCACCTGCGACTGCGCGCCCGCCGGATTCGTCAGCGGCCCCAGTAAATTGAAAACCGTCCGCACCTTGATCTGCTTCCGCGCTGGACTCGCGTGACGCGTAGCAGCATGCGCCGCCGGCGCAAACAAAAATCCAATCTTTAAATCCCGAATCGCCCGCCCCATCGTCGTCAGCGGCAAATCGATCCGAACTCCCAACTCTTCCAACACATCCGCCGACCCGCTCCGCGACGATGCCGCCCGATTCCCGTGCTTGGCCACGCGCGCGCCCGCAGCCGAAGCCACAATCGCCGCCGCAGTTGACACATTGAACGCGTCAAACCCGTCCCCGCCCGTCCCGCACGTGTCCACCATCTGCAGCGGCCGCACCTCATCCTCCGCAAACACCCGCGCCGCAAATTTCCGCATCACCGTCGCAAATCCCGTCAACTCCGCCACATCCACAGACCGCGCGTTCATCGCCACAAGCAGCCGCATGATAGTCGTAGTCTCATACGCTCCCGACAGCAGCTCCTCCATCACCGCCTCGGCCTGCGCCCGCGTGAAAACCCCGCCGCGCTCCACAAATTCAATCAACGCAATCGTCATCCCGCTATCTCACTCAAAATCTCGTCCCGAAACATGTACGGGCGCAGCACTGCTGCGCCCCATATCCGCACGATGTAACGTCCATCACTCACTCGATTTGCCGCCAACAAAAGAAGCCTGTCATCCTGAGCCGCCCGAAAGGCGGCGAAGGATCTCAGCTGTACCGCAATCACCCGCTAATCCGTCTCCCAAAACTGCGCCACAACCCTCCGCAATCTAGCCGTGAAAACGTTCTCCGCCTTGCTCCGCCCCCAACCCCTCGGTTAAACTTTCCCCGTCTAAACTCGCACGAAAATTCTAACACCGGCCGACCGCAGCCAGGTCTCACCGAACCGAACGGAAGTCGATCTCAATGAAGATTCACGAATATCAGGCGAAAGCGATCCTCGCCCGCTACGGCGTCACCACTCCCCGCGGTGAAGTCGCCTTCAGCAAGGAAGAAGCCCGCGCCGCCGCTCAGCGCCTCCGCACTCCGGTCGTCGTGGTCAAATCGCAGATTCACGCCGGCGGACGAGGCAAGGCTGGCGGTGTAAAACTCGCGCACTCGCCCGACGAAGCCGCCGAAATCGCCAGCGCTATGCTCGGCATGAATCTCGTCACCGTCCAGACCGGTCCCGGCGGCCGCATCGTCAAGCGCGTGCTCATCGAAGAAGGCCTCGACATCAAGCGCGATCTCTACCTCAGCATCCTCGTTGATCGCTCCGCGGGCAAAGTTCTCTTCATGGCCAGCACCGCCGGCGGCATGGAAATCGAGGAAGTCGCAAAGACAAATCCCGAAGCCATCCTCCGCGAATTCATCCAGCCGGCTGTCGGCCTTCAGCCCTATCAAGCGCGCAAACTCACCTTCGGTCTCGGCCTCTCCGGCGAAGCCGCGCAGCAAGCCGCTCCATTTTTCCAGGCGCTCCATCGCGCTTTCGTCGACACCGACGCGTCGCTCCTCGAAATCAATCCTTGCGTCGTCACCGGCGACGGCCGCCTCGTCGCTCTCGACGCCAAAATGACCTTCGACGATAACGGCCTCTTCCGCCACAAGGAACTCCGCGAACTTCGCGACCTCGACGAGGAAGATCCTCTCGAAGTCGAAGCCTCCAAGTACGGCCTCAACTACATCAAGCTCGACGGCAACGTCGCCTGCATGGTCAACGGCGCCGGCCTCGCCATGGCCACGATGGACATCATCAAATACGCCGGCGGCTCGCCCGCGAACTTCCTCGACGTCGGCGGCGGCGCATCCGCCGAGCAAGTCAAAAATGCCTTCCGCATTCTCATCGGCGACTCCAGCGTGAAAGCCGTCTTCATCAACATCTTCGGCGGCATCCTTCGCTGCGACGTACTCGCCACCGGCGTCGTCGCCGCCGCAAAAGATCTTCACGTCAAGGTCCCCGTCGTCGTCCGCATGGAAGGCACCAACGTCGAAATGGGCCAGAAAATTCTTCGCGATTCCGGACTGAACTTCACCATCGCCGACGGCATGAAGGACGGCGCGCAAAAAGTCGTCGCTCTCGCCGGAGGTGCGCGATGAGCGTTCTCGTCAACGAAAAAACGCGCCTCATCGTCCAGGGTTTCACGGGAAGGGAAGGCACTTTCCACGCGCAACAAATGATCGACTACGGCACGAACGTAGTCGGCGGCGTCACGCCCGGTAAAGGCGGCACCCAACATCTCGAGCGCCCTGTCTTCGACACCGTCAGCGAAGCCGTGAAATCTCACGGCGCAAACGCCAGCGTCATCTTCGTCCCTCCGCCATTCGCCGCCGACGCCATTCTCGAAGCCGCCGACGCCGAAATGCCGCTCGTCATCTGCATCACCGAAGGCATCCCCGTCATCGACATGGTCCGTGTCGCCGCCACCATCGACTCCAAAAAAACGCGCCTGATCGGCCCCAATTGCCCCGGCGTCATCTCGCCGGGCAAATGCAAAATCGGCATCATGCCCGGCCGCATTCATAAGGAAGGCCACGTCGGCGTCGTCAGCCGCAGCGGCACGCTCACCTACGAAGCCGTCCACCAACTTACCGAACTCGGCATCGGCCAATCGACCTGCATCGGCATCGGCGGCGATCCCATCATCGGCACCACCTTCACCGACGCCATCAAAATGTTCAACGAAGATCCCGACACGCACGCCATCATCATGATTGGCGAAATCGGCGGTAACGCCGAAGAGAAAGCCGCCGAGTACATCAAGGCCAACGTGAAAAAGCCGGTCGTCGGTTTCATCGCCGGACAAACCGCGCCCCCGGGCCGCCGCATGGGACACGCCGGCGCCATCATCAGCGGCGGTCAAGGCACCGCCAAAGACAAATACGCCGCCATGCAAGCCGCCGGCATCAAAACCGTCGAAACCCCCGCCGACCTAGGCTCAACCCTAGCCGCCGCGCTAAAATAGTTACGCGTCTTCGCAGTCGGCCAAACACGCGCAACTTGAACGCTGGAGGATTAGTTTGCTGTTCACGGACTGCGCGACGACCGCAGTTTGTCCCGGTCAAAAAACTGTCATTCCGAGCGAAGCGAGGTACTCCCCGCCATCGCCCGGTTTGAGGGCGATGAATCTGCTTTTTTATCGTCCAAGCAAGCAGTTACAACTGGAGGAATTCTAAGTGGCAACTGAACGTACGTTTGCGATTATCAAACCCGATGCGGTAAAGGCCAATCAGCAAGGAGACATCCTTTCTCGCATCCACAAAGCCGGCTTCACGATCGTCGCCATCAAATCCATGCGCCTCACCAAAGAAGAAGCCGGCGGCTTCTACGGCGTCCACAAAGCCCGCCCCTTCTTCGGCGAACTCACCGACTTCATGTCCTCCGGCAAAATCATCGCCATGGTTCTCGAAGCCGATGGCGCCATCACCAAATGGCGCGACACCATGGGCGCCACCGATCCCAAGAAAGCCGCCCCCGGCACCATCCGCTGCGATCTCGGCACCAGCATCGGCACCAACTGCACTCACGGCTCCGACGCCCCCGACACCGCCGCCTTCGAAATCGGATATTTCTTCCCCGGCCTCGACCTGATCTAGTTCGTCGATCCGTTCTCCTTGATCGACACGGATTGCTTCCATCGAGGTTTTGTAGGGGCGGGGTCAGCCC
>JAFAZL010000278.1 GCA_019239815.1 Acidobacteriota bacterium | reverse complement strand
TCTTTCGCTTTCACGACGATGGTCTTGGTGCCGGAATCAACCTTGGTCACCGTGCCGTGCACCGCGGAAACGACATCGTCGGCTGCTCTCACGGGCAGCGCAAAAATCGCTAGTGCGGCTACGCACAAAATTCCGAATAAATACTTGGCCATGTAGATCTCCTCAGCAATCCTTCAAGTATGGTCCGACCAAACTGCGTGAAATTTTAACTTACGTGCAATGGGAAGTACACATGGGGCGAAAAATTGCCATGGTTGCGGACCTCGAATGAAAGACATTTGACGGATCGATCGTGCGGACATGGGGCGCAGCATGTTGCGCCTCTACACATGCAAGTCCGTGCGCGAGATGCGCGCGCGGACTTCATCGTGGATTGAGGTTTTAGGCGCCGCGTTGGACGAAGTCCATCGCTTTGGTGGCGAGGCGGTCGAAGGCAGTTACACAGAGTTCGAGATGGTCTTCTTTTGTGTCTTCAACTTTGTTGTGGCTGATGCCGCCCAGGGACTGGACGAACATCATCACCGTGGGAATTCCGGCGCGAGAGACTTCGGCGGCGTCATGGAGGGGGCCCGAAGGCATGCGGTGCGCTTTGGGTGCGCCGGAGACGTCGCAGATTGCGGCATCGCACAGTTCGAGCAGGCGCGGATGGAACGCAATCGGTTCGATGCTCCAGATGCGTGACCACTCAACGGTGCACTTTTCTTCTTTTGCGAAGCGTTCGCTGGCCTCACGGGCTTCGCGATACATCTGTGCGAGGACGGCAGGATCGAGGTCGCGTTGGTCGAGCGTAGCTTCGCAGCGGCCAACGACGGCGGTGACGATGCCGGGGAAAGTTTTGACGCTTCCCATCGTGCAGACGGAATCCGAGTGCTTGCCAGCAATCGTGCGGATTTCGAGCGCGAGCTTTGCGGCGGCGGCGAGCGCGTCGCGGCGAGCGTTCATCGGCGTCGAGCCCGAGTGGGCTTCCTGCCCGTGAAAGGTAATTGCGTGGCGCTCGACGCCCTTAGTGCCAAGAACTGTCGCGAGGGGGAGATTCATTCGTTCGAGCACAGGGCCTTGCTCGATATGAAGCTCGATGTAGGCGGCGGCGTTTTTCTGCCCCTGCGTGGCTTCGTTGAAGCGATCCATCTCGAGGCCACAGCGGCGCAGCGCGTCTTCCATTTTTATCCCGTCACGATCGGTGCGAACGCGGTCGGCGGCGACGCTCGCGGTGCCGGCGAATGCGGATGAGCCGAGCAGGCTGCGACCGAAGCGGGCGCCTTCTTCGTCGGCCCAATCGACCAATTTCACGGTGACAGGCGGCTTGCCGTTGTACTGCGCGGCGATGCGGCGAAGGATTTCGAGACCGGCGAGAACATTGAGTGATCCGTCGAGCCAGCCACCATTCGGAACAGAATCGAGATGGCCGCCAATGAGCAGCGCTTTTTCGGAGGTGCCTTTGAGCGTTGCCCAGTTGTTTCCGGCGGAGTCATAGTGATGCTCGACCGGTAGTTCGCGGAGCTTTCCGGCAAACCATTCGCGAGCTTTGAGCCAAGTGTCGGTCCACGCGACTCGCTGCGCGCCATTGGTGTCGCCTGTGAGCGCGCGGAGTTCTTTCAGTTCGGCGACGGTTCTTTTTGGATCGAGTGGCATGGGTCAGTTCGCAGCACTGCGTGTCTGATCAGTTGGGCTTCGGCGCCTGGGCCGGCGGAGCCTTCGGTTTCGGCGTCGCAGCTTTCGGAGTTACCGCTTCTTTCGCCGTGCCCGAAGTTGTCTTCGTCAGCGCAGCAGCAGGCGCCAGAGCGGAATCGCCAAACCATTCGGCACGCTGCAATTCGATCGGCACGTTGCCGTTGCTCCAGACAAAATCGTGAAAAGCTTTCAAATCGAATTTGTCCCCGGCTTTCACGCGCGCGTCAGCGAGGAACTTCATGATTTGAATCTTCCCTGTCTGATACGAAATGGCCTGGCCGGGTTGCGTCGAAAACATGGCGGCTTCGGCCTGCGCGGTCTTTGGATTCATCGGTACCGCTTTGGCGAGATAGGCAGCGGCTTGCTCGTTGTTCATCTGGCCCAGCGCGAGTTTCACATCGACCTCGACGCGAAGCGCGCGAAGGCGCATGAAGTTGTAGATGATCTCGCGTGAGTGCGGCGAATCATCGAACAGGCCGGCGAGTAGCATCATTTCTTCGGCGTAGAAGCCGATGCCTTCGTTGGCGCCGGAGTCGTAATAATGGCGACGGATGGGATCTGCATTTTTCCAGGAGAGCCAAAGCTGCATATAGTGACCGGGCACGCCTTCGTGAACGATCAACGGGCGCGGGTCGCGTTGGGTTGCGGCTTCGAAGTAGCCGGCGTTGGGGGACGGCTTTTCGGTCCAGCGCACGGAGTCTTGCGAAAGACGCGATGGGCCGGTGAAGTCGTCGAGTTCGCCGAAATTGTCGAGCCCTTGTAGATAGGTTGGAATTGGTTTCGCGGTGTAATGCGGCATGTCAGGCGGGACAGTCATCAGGCCCTGGCGCGTGAGGAAATGACGAACGGCAGTTTCGAGAGTCGCTGTGGCCTGGAGCTGCTCGTCGAGAGTCGAATATGGCTTTAGAACGGCGGCTTCGATGTTTCGCTGGTGTTCGATTTCTTCGGCGGAGACGGCACGAGCCCACTCCTGGCGGCTCATGTCGAGCAACTGATCGGGCGAATAGGGATAAAGCGCAACGTTTTTCAGAAAAAATGTATACGCGTCGCGACCGACGGGTGAACACGGCGGCATCGTCACGACGCGCTGCTTGAGCCATTCGCGATAACTTTCCAGAGAGGCGGCAGCGCGCTCGACGGCGGGCGAGAGTTCCTGCAAATTGTCGCCTTTGAGTTGCGGCGTCACTTCGTGAGCCATCTCCCAAAGCTGCGTGCGAATGTCTTTGAGCGATTCGATGGCAAGCGTTGCGAATGGCGCGCACGGTTTTTGCAGGTTCGCTTCGGCATCGTCGATGACCGACGGAACGTTTTGAATGTAGGCGATGAGGTTGCCGGTGCGGGCTTTGTCGAACGGCGGAATGGGAAGGATGGTTTGCAGCACGGGGCTCATCGCCTGATCGACATAAAAGGTCGGGTCGCTCTGGTAGCGCTTGTTGTAGTCGAGTTCCCAGCGAACGCGGGCCAGGGCCGAGCCGATGAGGCGATAGTCGACCTGCTGGGGGATTTGCCATTTTGTCGCGTCAATTTTCTTGTAGCGCACTTCGAACGCGGCAAGATCGGCGCGCTGTTTCGTGATGGAAGCCGCGGACCAGGATTGCTTGAGGTTGGCGGGGCGCTCCATGCGAGGGATGTCGTCGTTGTTGAAGGGCGCGGTCTCGGCGCGCCAGGTCCAGAAGTCGGTGGCCAGTTTTTCGACGGAGTCTTGCGCACGCAGCGTTGGAGCGAGACACAGAATGGTGGCTGCAAATCCTGCCGCTAAAACCGAACGCCAGATGGACTTACGAGACAAGCTTCCCTCCACGGTCCGCCAAAGAATGCGCGAGTGTGAGCGACAAAGTGTTGCTTGTCAACGCGAGTCGCGACGATCTGCGCAGCCAACACGCGCGAAGCTGCGATATGATTCGCTCGGCGGCTGAAAATTGATTGAACGAAAGAGTCCGAATGTCCCCCTACCGAATCGGAATCGTATTGATGCTTTCATTTTTGGCGGCAGCGGTGCTTGTCACGGGCTCACTCCGAGCGCAATCGAGCAGCAACACGAAGACGCTCGCCGAGCGGCTCGGGTATGCGCGTGACGCGAAGCTCATCATCGTGCATGCGGACGATGTGGGCGTGACGCATTCGGTGAACGCGGCGACTGTGACGGCGCTCGGCACGGGGCTGGTGAATTCGGCGAGCATCATGGTGCCCTGCCCGTGGTTTCCGGAAATTGCCGACTACGCGAAGGCGCATCAGGATGTGGATTTCGGGCTGCATCTGACGCTGACGGCGGAGCGCGTTTATTACCGATGGGGGCCGGTCGCGCCGCGGGACAAGGTGCCGAGTCTGGTCGATGAGAACGGGTATTTCTGGCATGACTGGACGCCGAGTACGCGGATCGATCCGAAGGATGTCGAGGTCGAGCTGCGCGCGCAGATTGAGCGTGCGCTGGCGATGGGCGTTCGGCCGACGCATCTGGATTCGCACCAATATCGGCTGATCATGACGAACAAAGATCTGTTCGCGGTTTTTGCGAAACTGGCGCACGAATATCGCTTGCCGTTTTTTGTGACGCGCGACTGGTCTGCGCAATATCCGTATCTTGAGCCAGGCCTCGGACCGAACGACATCGTGATCGATCATACGGTGACGATCGAGCCCTCCGTGCCTGCTGAGAAATGGGCTGACTTCTACACCACCGCGCTTAAAAATCTTCAGCCAGGCGTAACGGAATTTGTCATCCACCTGGCCTACGACAACGATGAGATGAAGGCGGCTACACGCGAACGCGCAACGTGGGGTGCAGAATGGCGGCAGCGCGATTTCGATTATTTTACGAGCGCTGAGTTTCGAGCTCTGCTCGATGCACAACACATCAAGCTCGTAACGTGGCGGCAGATCGGGCAGATCCAACCGCACTAACGAGTTGGTTTGGCAAGGCGCCTCGTAGCTGTTCCAAATCTACACCGCTTCAGCTCTCCATCTACGCGAATCGCTGGATAGCACATGGTCTCGGCGTGCAGCTACGTTGAGGGCTAGAGGGCAAACCATGAGCCGACCCATTTTTACAAACGAAACCCCGGAAAATATGACGCGAGAGCAGATGGTAGCGAAAGTCGCGGGACTCATTAAGGACATTAATATCTGCATGCTGACTATAGAGGCTGAGGACGGCCTGCTTCACAGCCGTCCGATGGCGACGCAGAAGACCGAATTCGATGGAACGCTCTGGTTCTTTACCGGGCTGAGCACCGGGAAAATCAGCGAGATCGACTGGAATCCTGAGGTGAATCTCAGCTACGCGGAGCCGAGCGACACGCGATACGTGTCGATGAGCGGAACGGCAGAAATGGTAAATGATCGAGCGAAGATGCAAGAGCTCTGGAGCGAAATCTATAAGGCATGGTTTCCGCAAGGACTTGATGACCCGGACTTGTGCTTGATCCGTGTGGAAGTTAGCTTCGCGGAATATTGGGATGTGCCGTCGGGGAAAATGGTGCAGGCGTTTGGCTTTTTGAAGGCGCTGGCGACGGGCGAGCGGCTGAAGATGGAAGGTGAGTCGCACGGAGTTGTGGAAATGCCCACAGGAAAAGCTCGGGCGGCGGTTGTTGCGGGGACGGAAGGGACGCGCGAGTTCCTGGAGGATTAAGGACTTCGGAGCTCAAGACGCAACCCACCAAGCGAAACCCAAACAAATAAAACAGGACGTTCCGGATCTCTCACATGGATCGTGCGGCGCGAAGCTCGCTATGCTTCGATGGCGGCGACTTCGTACTCGTTGACGCTCGGAATCGTGAACTCAACGCTTGTGTTTGTGCGCTTGAACGGGATTGCTTTGTCAGCGCGGAGTAGCTGGACTCGCGACACTTTGCGCCCGTTTGGAACGTCGAAGCGAATACGCTGCGCGCCGATGGAGTAGAAATCGCGATACCAACCGCGATGCGTGTTCGGATTTGTATAGTTCAAGATGTGCAGAGCGTAGCCAGGTTCGGTTTCCCACGCGAATGTTTCGATCAAGCCCTGTCCTTCTATGCTCACCGGGTGAGCATCGCGAAGCATCCAGCGAATTGAGTTGTTGATCAGACGGCTCAGGTCGGGATTGCCTGACGTCCAGAAGGTGCGCTCGATGTCGCCAGAGAAATAGGCCAGGCGGCTTTTCCGTTGTTCGCTCAGGACGATAGCGGGCTCATTTGTGTGAGATTGCTCTGGTGCCGGATACGCTAGCTCGGGCGGATACGCGACAAAGCCTGGCACAACGGTAAGGACTGGATTTAGGGTCGGCGCGATCGGAACGCGGTGCTCGGCGCCCATGAACCAATTTGTGTCGGCAAAGCCGTCGAGGATTTCGTGTTTTTGTTCGATGCGAGAGTAGTAGCCGTTTCCTGTTGTGCCGATCACGTCGCCGGATTTTCTTATGCCGAAGACATCGGCTAAGCCGAAATTTTCGCGGCGCTGGTTGCGCTCGTCGTACATGCTGGTTTCGAACGTGGCAAAGAGCGATCCGCCGCTTTTTACGTAGGCACGCAGTTGATCGCATTGTGCGTCGCTGAGTAAGGCGACGTTGGGCAGAATCAACGCGGAATATTTGCTGAGTCGCTCAGCGTCCATGCGGTCTTCGTGGACGAAATCGAAGAGAAACCGGCCTTCGAGCAGCGCGTAGTAAATGCCGTTGAGCGCTTGCTGCGTCGGTTCGTTCAGCGAAGAGTTCAGTCCGGCCGACGGCGGATATTTGTAGAACATGTGAGTGCGCTGACCCATCACGACGCCGAGTTTGGCGATGGTCCGCTTATTGGCGAAGTGTTTGTCATGCTCCATCGACCAGTCGAAATAAGTTTTAACGAGCGATTGCCAGCGGCGATCTTCGCCGAGACCCGTTTCGGCGCCGATGACGTGGAAATAGGGAACGAGGCCGGCCGCGGCAGTCTGGCTTGTCCAGATCATCGACTCTTGCGGAGACTTGGCGGTGTTGCGCCAGCGAACCGGACCCGTTGACCATGTGCCGGTGATGTTGGTCGCCATCTTCCCTTCTTGGATGGCGGTCGCGACGCGACCTTGCAGCGTGCAGAGCCAGACCGGTTCATCCTGGCCGCCGCGGCCCTGGTTGTCGCCCTGAAACCAGTCGCAAATTTTGCCGAGACGATCGAGATTCATCGCGGAGCGCGCCCCGCCGCCGGAGTTCGCAAAGAAGAAGCTGTCGGACTTTTTCTCTTTGGCGAGCGCGTCGTAGGTCTTCCAGAGAAATTCCATGCGGTCGTTGAATTTGTCCCAGTAAGCGGGCGTCCCAGACGGCGGAAGGTCCTTGCAGACGGAGCAGTGGCAATTGGGCAGTTCACCGAGCGGGGGCCAGCCGTTGCAATA
>JAFAZL010000259.1 GCA_019239815.1 Acidobacteriota bacterium | reverse complement strand
AATGCTACGCCCCTACATGATCTTGCTGGGGGCGCGAGCGAGAGGAGCGCGGGCACTACGGCAGAGCCGGCGCCAACGCCGTCTACTGTTGCAGCGGCGGCTGCTCCTGCGGCAGCGGTTGGAGTGGGGACTCAGGCGCCGACCAAGGCGGCCCCGGCGGAGCCGTTTGCGTTTGCGGATTGGACTTGGCTTAACGGGAACGCACGTACAAAAGATGTGCCGCTCGACACGAAGTTCTTCACGCCGGAAATTCGAGCGGACGTCGATTACGTGTACGACTTCAACCATCCGAAGGATGACACGATCGGCGGATCAAGCGAGGTATTTCGTTCGAACGAAGTGCAGGTGACGCAGCTTGGCGTTGGCGGAGATTTTCACTACGACAACGTGCGCGCGCGCGTGATGACGCAGTTCGGGATGTATTCGCAGACCACGCCGCGGAACGACGCGAGCCCGGCGCGAGGGCAGTGGAACCTCGACAACGCGTATCGGTACTTGTCGGAAGCGTATGGCGGGTATCACTTCAACGTGCTGCACGGGATTAACGTTGATGCGGGAATCTTCATGTCGTACGTCGGATTGTTTAGCTACTACAACTTTGACAACTGGGCGTACCAGCCGTCGTATGTATCGTCGAACACCCCTTGGTTTTTCAACGGCGTGCGCGTGCAGATCTTTCCAACGGAACATTTGAAGATCGAGCCCTGGTTTGTAAACGGGTGGCAGACGTACGGGCGATTCAATGGCCGACCGGGATTTGGATTTCAGATTCTATGGCGACCTGTGGGGTGGCTGTCGGTGCTGGGAAATCAATACATGCTTGGCGAAGACGCGCTGAATACGCCGGGACGCGTGCGGTATCACAGCGACGACAGCATCGAGATCAAGTATTACGACAAGCCTGAGAACGCGATCAGCAAAATGGCGTTTTCGCTGACGGGAGACATCGGTTGCGAACACGGCGGCGGAGTGAGCTGCGATACAAATTCGGCGAAAGGCCCGAAGCAGGATTTTATCGGGTTCATGTTTTACAACCGGATGTGGTTCGATCACGACAAGTACGGGCTGACGCTGGGCGGCGGCAAGATCAACAATCCGGGGAGGTACCTCGTGTTGTTGCCGCCGATCAACGGGGCGACCGCGGCGTCGGGCACACCGTACTTTACGGAGAACCCAGGCGATCCGTTTAAAGCATGGGATGCTTCGGCGACGTTTGACTACATGCCGAAGCAATACATCACGTTCCGATGGGAGTTCGATCATCGCGCGGCGAACGTGCCGTATTTCTCGGGACCGGGCGGGATCACGCCGCCTTCATGCCCGACAGCTCCCGTCGTGGAGAACATCTGCGGCGCGCCGGGAGCGCTCGTGCCCGGATTCGCGCCGGATTTGAAGAAGATTGAGAACCGGATCGATCTGGCTATTCTGGTGAAGTTCTAGCCGACCCCAAGAGCAAGAGCATTGCTCACGGTGCGGTTTGGCCGCGGCCGACCGCCGCGGCGCGCACCGTCATTTGCGCGGACTGCTGCTGAGACTGCGTTGATTGCGGATGGGTCCGAATCCACGACTCGGCGACGATCAGATGGATCGTGAAGCCGATCCAGAAGGCAGTGCCGAAGAATTCGCGCGGAGTCAGTCCGCTGAGCCGCGAGGTGGCAAAGAAGATCCCGACAATAGGGCGAATCGTTGTGACGGCGAGCCCGATCGCGAAGGCACGAATCATCCATTCGCGGTGCAGTGCGATCTCACGCCGGCGAATGTGCACGTAAGCTTTTCCCAACGCAAATAGAAACAGCGTACCGAAGAGAATCGTAGCGGCCGCTTGATTGACTCCTCCGATGGCTGGCATGGCGAAGCTCATTACGAGAGCGGTCGTGCCGACGATCAGACCACAAATCAGAACGATCCTGCCAATGATGCGATGCACCTTCAGGTGGCGCGAGCGAAAGCCGGCACTGAGTTGAAACGGGACCAGAAGAATGAAGAGCAGTCCTGGAAGGATATGGATCAGCACGAGCCACGGATAATGGTCGATCTTGTCGTCGAGATTGCCAAACCGTGCGGCGATGGGATTAGAGGGCGGCGGAGGCGGCTGGTAGCCGTGGAGTAGGCTGGGCGCTATGGCGACGACGCGGCGAATGACGATGGCGCAGCCGATTAGAGTGAGAAAGCCGAGCGCAACCCAGAGAACTCGGCGAATCATTGATCGGTCCATATCGTGGGTACGTGTGACCATCCCGCTTTCTTTCACGAACATGTGATTAGGCTTTTCGTGGCAAAATGGCGCCCATCGAGGTGCGAAATTTGAGTCAGGGGTGGAAAAACTGGCGCGTGCGGCCGATGTGACCGACTCAGGCGAGGCGGGGAAATTCGTGGCAATTGCTTCCGAATTGGCCGCAATCGGCCGCGGATTCTACGAGCGCGGCTGGGTCCTGGGCACAAGCGGAAATTTCAGCGCGGTGATTTCACGAGAACCGTTGCGGTTCGTGATCACCTCGACCGGGCTGGATAAGGGCGCGCTCGACGCGTCAAGCTTCATTGAAATGGACGATCGCGCGTGCGTTGTGGGTGAAAGCGGGAAGCCGTCGGCGGAGGCGTTGTTGCATGTCGCGATCGTTCGCGAATTAGGTGCGGGAGCGGTGCTGCACACGCATTCGGTGTGGAGCACGGTGCTTTCCGGCGCGCAAGCAGCCCGCGGCGGCGTCGAGATTCGCGGATACGAGATGCTCAAGGGCCTCGAAGGCGTGCGGACGCACGAGCACAGCGAGTGGCTACCGATCCTTGAAAATTCGCAGGACATGACGGAATTGTCGCTGCGCGTCGCGAACTTATTGCGCGAGAAGAGCGGTCTGCATGGGTTCCTTTTGCGCGAGCACGGGCTTTATACTTGGGGAGCGACGGTACAAGAAGCGAAACGCCACGTTGAGATTTTTGAGTTTTTGATGGAAGCGGTGGTGAGAGCTGCGATTGTCGGGCGGTCGGAGAATTCGTAATGTCCGGGCGTTGCGTGTGCTTTTGTAGCCGGGTGGGCGTTGAGATTCTGAGGCGGCTCACAGCCGCCTCAGGATGACAAATTCTCCTGGATTTGCGACGTTTCTGCCAAAACTGCAAAGGGAGGTTGATCATGGCTGTCCTGCGAATTCCAGACGAAAACAAGACGTTGCGAGAACAGACCGAGATTCGCGATCACCTTGCAAGCATCGGTATCGACTACGAACGATGGGAGATCGCCGATCGCGTGGCCGCAGACGCTTCGGCAGACGAGATCTTGAAAGCGTATGCGCCGGAAATCGAGAAATTGAAAGCGCGTGGCGGCTATGTGACCGCGGATGTGATCGACGTGAAGCCCGACACCGTCGGACTGGATGCGATGCTGGCGAAATTCAGCATCGAGCATACGCACGATGAGGACGAGGTGCGCTTCATTGTCGAGGGACGCGGGCTGTTTCACATTCATCCCGCGACGTCGTCGGTCGTTGCACTGGAGGTAGAGGCGGGAGATTTGATTCGTGTGCCGCGCGGGACGCTGCACTGGTTTGATTTGTGCGGCGAGCGAAGAATTCGCGCGATTCGATTGTTTCAAGACACAACGGGTTGGACTCCGCACTACACGAACAGCGGGATCGATCGCGGCTACGAGCCCGTGTGCTGGGGACCTCGCTATATTCCATCTGCACCTACGCAGACCGCGTCGAAGTAAACCGTGGCACGCGCGGAATGGGAAAGAGTCCGCGTCGTGCTGCTGGATATTGAAGGCACGACGACGCCGGTCGATTTCGTCTACAAGACACTTTTTCCTTACGCGAGCACGAACGTCGCGTCGTTTCTGGCGAAACGATTTGCCGAATCGGAAATCCAAACGATTGTGACCGACCTGAAAGCGCAACATGCTGCAGATGTTGCGGCGGGTTTTGCGCCTCCCGAGTGGCTTGCCGATCGCCAGCAAGAGGCGCGCAACTGCGCTGCGTACGCGCAGTGGCTGATGAAGCGCGACAGCAAATGCGCTCCCCTGAAAGCCTTGCAAGGCAAAATCTGGCAGCGTGGATACGAGTCGGGCGAGTTGCACGGCGAGATCTATCCCGATGTCGCTCTGGCGTTTGCGCGATGGCGAGGCCAAGGACGCGCAATCGCGATTTATTCATCGGGCAGCGTTTTGGCGCAGAAGTTGTTATTCGGCAGCGTCCCAAGCGGCGATCTAACCCGAGACATTACGGCATTTTTCGATACCGCAGTGGGAATCAAAACAGCAGCCGAGAGTTACACAAAAATTGCTGCAGCGATGGCAAAGGCCCCGCAGGAATTTTTGTTTCTCTCCGACGCGGAGAAAGAAGTCGCTGCCGCGGGATCCGCCGGCATGTCCGCCGCGTTGTGCGTCCGGGAAGGCGAGCCTGTCGGGAGTTCCACCGACATGGTCACAACGTTTGACGAGGTCCTACCCCGCTAGTTCTACGAGCGATCTTACTTGGCGCCCCACTCGGCGTAGAGCTGTGCGATCGCCGGACCGATCGTAAATCCCCAACCGAAAATCGGAAAACTTTTGTATTTCTCAGGAACAACGTAGCGATCGGCGGCCTCGGTCGCGGGTACGCCG